>CAZXDD010000068.1:0-19400 GCA_964639415.1 uncultured Armatimonadia bacterium | reverse complement strand
GCCGCTGGGGAAGGGCCCCACGAAGTCGCCGGCCTCGCTGAGGGCCACATCCACCTCCTTGCGCATGATCTCGACGATCAACTCGCCAATGGACATGATCTCGTTTGCGGGCATTTCGTCCTCCTTATCGGGATTCGCGGAGTCTACGCAGGTAGCGTGGGACCGGGAGGTGGCACGCCCCCGCCGCTACGCGGGCCGGGCCTTGGGGCCCCGGGTGGACGGGCGACGGCACGGACTTCGCCGCACCCCCGTCGCCTCCTGTTCGCGGTACGACGGTCCTGCGGAGGGCGGCGGATGCGGTTACAGGCGGGGGGCGCATCACGGGCGCCCCGCCATCCAGCGGTCAGAGGGTGGTATTCCACGGGCGCCACAACCTTGCCTCCCGGACGTTCGGCACCTCTACGCGCGAGGCAAGCATTGGAGTATAATGCCCAGGCGCGGGCATCGCCATCCATCACCCCCTGCGGCCGTGTGCCAGACAGGAGACTGGGGCGCCGCTCAAGGGCCAACGGCGACGGGCCGGAGCCTCAGACTATGCAGGTTCTGGGCGGGCGCCGACTCACGTCGCCTCACCCCCCCCAGCCCCGCCTCTCGGCGTCTCTCCGAGCCGCTTGTACTCGCCGATACGACCGGCGAGACGGGAGGAGGGGGAGAACGGCACTGTTGCGAGCGATAGGGGCTTTAATGCGGCGGGATGTGGCATCAATGCGTTCATGCATAATGTGAGTGGAGAGCCCGCCTCCCGCACGTCGGCGCCCCGTCAGGCAGAAAGGCCGGCTTACCGGTATGTGCAAGTTCTGCACCCAGCACGGAGACGGCAAGAAGTGGTACCTGCGGGCCGAGAACTACTCGGCCGACCTGCGAAGCGATCTGCACCGGCGCCGGATGATGCTGGGCTTCGTGGACGATTTCGGGCGCACCACCTCCCGGGGATTCGCGGGACTGGAGGTGCTCAAGAGGCTGCCGGGGCCCCTGCGGCGCATGATCTGCTCGGTCGCGGAACGCCGGCAGCAGGCCGAGCACTACGGCCAGCCCGTGCCTATCGAGGACTGCGCCCTCATCCTCGACATCGCAACCAGCATCGTGCTCTTGCCCTGCATCTGCCGGGAGCACTCCGGTGGGCCGGAGCGGGCCTGCTGCCTGGCCATCTCCGTGGGCCCGCCCGACGACGAGCTGACGGGGATGATGATCCGGACCCTGGCCGGTCCCGACACCGACGGCCTGCAGCGGTTGAGCAAGGAGGAGGCTCTCGCGCTCATGCGGCAATGGGAGCACGAGGGGCTCCTGCACTCCGTGTGGACCTTCGTCACACCCTTCATCGGGGCCATCTGCAACTGCAGCGACCCCTCGGGCTGCCTGGCCATGCGCGCCATCCGTCGCTACGACTTCCGGATGATGTGGAGGGGCGAGTACGTGGCGACGGTGGACCCGGACCTGTGCGTGGGATGCGGCAAGTGTGTGCGCCTGTGCCCCTTTGAGGCCATTGAGATGGGCCGCGCGGACAGCAAGGCCCAGGTGCGATGGGAGCGCTGCTACGGCTGCGGCATCTGCCGCGCCGAATGTCCGACGCAAGGCATCACTCTGTCACCCCGGGCCGGTCACCCGGAGACGGCGGACCTGTGGTAGCCGCACACCCCTGACAAGGAGAAACAGCCATGCAGAGCAACATCATGTACCAGCCGTCGTTCTCGCTTCTGCAGCTCATCATGGAGGAGGGGGAGAGTGTCCTGGCCGAGGCGGGGGCGATGGTCTCGATGACCCCCAACGTGCAGATGCAGACCCAGGCCCGAGGGGGCATTCTCGGGGGCCTCAAGCGCGCCGTGCTCGGGGGTGAGAGTTTCTTCATCAACACCTTCGAGTGCACCGGGGGCCAGGGAGAGATGACGCTGGCGCCGTCGCTGCCGGGAGACATGATCCATGTGCCCATGAGCGGGGGCACCCTGTTCGTGCAGTCCGGCTCGTACGTCGCCGGCTCGGCCGGCATCAACGTGGATACCCAGTGGGGCGGGGCGAAGACCTTCTTCTCCAAGGAGGGCCTGTTCTTGCTCAAGTGCGAGGGCGCCGGTGACCTCTATCTGTCCTCGTATGGCGCCGTACACGCCGTGCAACTGGTCCAGGGGCAGAGCTACATCGTGGACACGGGCCACATGGTGGCCTTCGAGAGTACCGTGCAGTACAACGTCAAGGCCGTCGGCGGGATGAAGGAGACCTTCCTCTCGGGCGAGGGCCTCGTCTGCCACCTGACCGGGCCGGGCCGGATCTACCTGCAGACTCGAAGCATGGAGGCGTTTCTCAAGTTCCTTATCCCGCGGCTGCCGAACAAGGGCTGATCTCACAATATGAGAAGCCGTGGCAAGGCGGGGTAGACGGACCAACGCAGAGAGCCGATGGAAGACGAGGAGTGGGGCACGGCGGTGTGAGGGCCCTGGACGGTCCCTCACCCCCCACCGCCCGAGATTGCAGGGAGTCCCGGGGATGGGGGGCCGTCCTCCTCGGCCCGGAGCGTGGGGGGCGGTGGCCTGCGGGCGAGCTCCCGCGCCTGGGGCGGTTGGGCGGCCGCCGCCGGTCGCCACTGAGCGTAACCACCGGATGACCACAGGAGCATAGGGCAGATGGTTCACCTAGGCGGGCATGGCCGGCACCGACACCGAGACGCGGGACCGCAGGACGGTGTGGAGGCCCTCCGCATCAGCGACCGGCGGATGCTGGCGTGGTTCTACACCAACCTGGGCCCCCACTGGCACAAGGTGTCTGTCGGCGTCGTGGGCATGCTGGGAAGCACCGCGGCGAACCTGGCCGTGCCTCTGGTCATGCGTGGCCTCTTCGATGACGTCATCGTCGGCCACAACCTGGAACTGCTCCTCCCCCTGTCCCTCCAGCTTCTGTTTTACACCCTCGCCGGTCAGGTCCTGGGCGCCATCCGGACCACCACCATGCACCTGCTGGGCCAGCGCTTCGTCTACACGCTGCGGGGCCAGTGCTACCATCACCTGATGAACCTGGACCTGGCGTACTTCGAGCGCGAGCGCACCGGGGACATCATGTCCCGGGTCAGCAATGATGTGGGCGCGGTGGAGGACATGGTCGTCCACGGTACCGACACCATCATCAGCAACAGCCTGCAGGTGATCGGCAGCATCGTCGTCATGTTCTACATGAGCTGGCAGATGGCTGTGGTGGCGCTGGTGCCGCTCCCGGTCTTCGTCTTCGGCCTGGTGGCGTTCAGCGTTTGGATCCGCCCGGTGTTCCGCAAGATCCGCGAGCAACTGGGGGAGATCAACACCACCTTGCAGGAACGCATGTCGGGGATCCATGTGATCAAGTCCTTCGCCCGGGAGAAGCCGGAGGTCGAGTTCTTCGATGACAGCAACCGCGAGTACTGGCGCCAGAGTGCCCGCAGCACATGGATGTGGAGCACGTTCTTCCCCGCCATCGGCCTGGTGACGTCGGCCGGGATGGTGGTCCTGATCTGGTACGGGGCCAAGCTCACCGCCGAGGGCAGCGCCTTCGCCTCGGCCGGGACCGTCGTGGCCTTCATCGCCTACCTGCAGCAGTTCTACCAGCCCATCGGCTCGCTGGTCCGCGTCTACAGCACCCTCAATCAGGCCCTGGCCTCCATGGCCCGCATCTTCGAGGTGCTCGACACGCGTCCCGACGTGGTCGAGAAGCCGGATGCTATCGAGCTGGGGCGGCTCGAGGGCCGCGTGGACATCGAGCACGTGAGCTTCAAGTACGATACCGGCGAGACCGTGCTCAGCGACGTGTCCGTCTCCGCCGCTCCCGGCGAGACGGTGGCAGTCGTCGGCCGCAGCGGAGCGGGCAAGACCACGCTGGTGAACCTGATCCCGCGCTTCTACGATCCCTTCGCCGGCCGAGTGCTGGTGGACGGAGTCGATGTGCGCGATGTCACCAAGGAATCACTGCGCCGGAACATCGCGATCGTCCTGCAGGAGACGTTTCTGTTCAACGCCTCCGTCAAGGAGAACCTGCGCTACGCCAGGCCCGACGCCACGGACGAGCAGATCGCGCAGGCCGCCCGGGCCGCCCATGCCCACGATTTCATCGAAGACCTTGATGAAGGCTACGACACCCCGGTCGGCGAGCGCGGAGTGCGACTCTCCGGCGGCCAGAAGCAGCGTCTCAGCATCGCCCGGGCACTCCTGGCCGATCCCGGTATCCTGATCCTGGACGAGGCCACCTCGCTGATCGACACCGAGGCCGAGCAGATCATCCAGAAGGCGCTGGCCAACCTGATGCAGGGCCGCACGACCTTCGTCATCGCCCACCGGCTCTCGACCATCCGCAGCGCCGACAAGATCATCGTCATCGACGACGGACAGATCGTGGAGCAGGACCATCACGAGGCGCTGATGGCCAGAGGCGGCGTGTACGCCGAGATGTACAACCGGCAGTTCCAGATCGAGGAGGATTGGGGCCTAGGCCCGGGTCTGGGAGGCGGAATGCCCACCGGACCGGGCGGGGAGCCGGGGAGCTGAAGTCCCCGACCGGGGACGGGTGTCCGTCGGCCCGCCCCACAGCGAACCGCACGGGCGCTGTCTTCTGTCACACGCTCATGCACCTGCCACCCTCCCTGCGGCGACGACTTCTCGCCCTCAGTTGCGGTCTGCGTCTGCTCCGCGCGGCCCGCGGCCTCGCCCTATGGGTGGCCGGGTGCGCCGCATCGGTGGCTCTCGTCGTGCTCGCCCTGGGTTTCTGCACCCCGTCGGCGCAGGTCCATGCCTGGCTGACGCGGGGGCTGTGGGTCGTGGGCTCCACGAGCCTGGTGGCCGTGTTGCTGTGGTCCGTGCTGGCGCCGGCCGGGCTCGTGAGCGTCGGGCGCGAGCTGGAACGCCGGTTCCCCGACCTTCAAGACGGTCTGCTGGCCCTGCTCCACCCTGCGCCGAGCCACCGCTCCGTGGCCTCCTTGGCACTGGGGAAGGCCCTCCTGCAGCAGGTCTGTACGCGCCTGGCGGATGAGCGGCTGGTGTCGGCGCTGAACCTGGGCGCTTTGCGTCGCGCCGCCGCGGCGGCGCTGGGCGCCGTACTGGTGGCCGGCCTCACCGTCGTCTTCTCCCCGCAGGGCGTGGCCCGCCTGCTGTCGCCCCCGGCCCGCGTCCTGCAGCCGCCGGCCCCGATGCGGGCGGTCGAGCAGGCTCCCCGGAGGGCGGCGCAGGCCGGCATCTACGACCTCAGCGTTACCCTTACACCGCCTGAGTACTCGGGCCAGGCCGGGCAGACGCTGACTCACGGCTTTGAGAAGCTCAGCGTGCTGCGGGGCACCGTGGTGGCCATCAGGGCCCGGGTGACCGAGGGGGCACGGGCAACGCTCAGCTCCGACAGCGCGGAAGCGCAGGTGTTGCGCGTCGAGCGAGGGAGCATTCAGTACACCTTCACCGCAACCGTCACCACAGACTGGACCCTCTCGGCGCGCCTGGGCGAAAGCAGCGCCGTCACCGGGCCGCACCGGGTGACCGTGGTCGCCGACCGCAGCCCGGTGGTGCGGATCGTGCGTCCCGGGCGCGACCTGTCTGTCGACGAGCTGGGCCCGATAGGTCTGGCCGTGGTCGCCTCCGACGACTTCGGGCTCGGGGCCGTCTCGTTGCTCTACCGCCGACAGGGCGACGGGACATGGCGCTCGTTGCCTCTGGGCGAGGGCGGGCGAGAGCTGGCGACAAGCTCGGAGTGGGACCTGGGCCCGATGGGTCTGCGGCCCGGCGATGCCGTGGAGTACCGGGCCGTCGCCACGGACAACGACACCGTCGGCGGCCCGAAGACCTCGGTCTCCCGCACTTACACCATCTTGCTGCGCAGGCCGGAAGTCCGGGCCCCGGGACCGCGGGCCGTGGCGGAGGCGCAGGCCCAGACGCAGGGCGCGCTGGAGCGGCTCCAGGCCGAGGCGGAGGCCTTTGACCGTCAGATCGAGGACCTCCTCCGCGCGGCCCGGGAAGCGCAGGCCTCCGGGGAGGCGCCGCAGGTCCCCAGGGGTGCCCTGCAGGAGGCGCAGGAGCGGTTGCAGGCCCGGGCGCAGGACGCCAGGGAGGCCATGGTCGAGGCCGAGCAGTCACTGGCCCAAAACCCGCTGGTCTCCGACGACATGCTGCAGAAGGTCCAGGAGCTGCACCGGCTCATGGCCGAGGTGCTGGACAAGGACATGCAGGCGGTGATGGACAGGCTCAATCAGGCCATCGAGAAGCTGGGCACACCGGACTTCTCCCAGAGCATGGAGGAGCTCCGGCGGGCCCAGCAGGCCTTCAAAGACAAGCTGGACCGCACGTTGTCCTTGCTGCGGAAGGCCAAGCTCGAGGCCGAGCTGCAGGCCCTGGGGAGGCACGCGCAGAAGCTGGCGGATCGTCAGGACGAGCTGGGCAGGCGTACGGAGAAGCTGGCGGAGGGCGAGCGCGTCGACGCCGACATCCGGCGGCAGCGTGATCTGGCGCAGGAGGCCGGAGAGCTGCCGGAGCAGATTCGCAAGGTCGCCGCGGACATGGAGCCGGAGAGCTCCGCGCTCGCGGCGGACCTGCGCAATCTGGCGGCCGACCTGGAGGCCGCGGACGTGCCGGCGGAGATGCGTCGGGCGGCGGCGGGGATGGATCAGGGCAAGCCGTCCTCGGCACGACCGCCCCAGAGCGCCGCGGCGGCGGAGTTGCGGGATGCCGCCGGGCGCCTGGCCGGCGCCGCCGCCGATCTCACGGCCGAGGAGCGCAAGGCCCTGACCGGCGCGGCTCAGAAGCTGGCCCGTGACGCGCTCTCCCTCTCCCGCGACCAGGAGCAGTTGGCGGGCAAGTCGCTGGCCGCGGCGGGGCAGTACCCGCCGGACCTCATCGGCCAAAAGGACCTGCTCACAGACCTGAAGCGACGGCAGGAGGCGGTGCGCAGGGGAACGGAGGCTCTGGCCGGGCAGCTCTGGACCCTGGCGCGCCAGACGCCGACCGTGGACCCCGAGCTGCCCCGGCGGACCCTGGAACTGGCGCAGCGCATGGCCCGGACGGCTCACCAGATCGAGGCGGGTCAGACCGTGGTGGCCGCCGGCGCGGCCACCGACGCCATGGCCGGCCTCAACGACCTGGCCGAAGACCTGATGAAGCTCGCCGCGCAGATGGACAAGACCACCGCGCAGATGGCGCTCCAGGAGCACCTGCAGCGCCTGGAGCAGTTGGCCCAGCGGCAGCAGAGGCTCAATGAGCAGAGCGGTGGCGAGCAGGCGGCGGGGGAGCAGGCCGGGGGCCAGCAGTCCGGCGGGCAGGGCCAGGGCGCGCAGGCGGGGGCGCAGCCGGCTCCCGGCGGGGCCTCCGCGGCACAACTCGCCATGGAGCAGGCCATGATTCGCCAGGCCCTGGAGAAGCTGATGCAGGGCAAGGGGGGTGGGAAGCTGGCGGACCAGCTCGGGGGCGTGCCGGGGGCGATGGAGAAGGTCGAGGATGCCCTCAAGGGCGCGAAGGTCACCACGGAGACCAGACAGCAGCAGCGGGAGATACTCCACAAGATGCTGGATGCGCAGAGGTCACTGTACTCCAAGCAGAAGGAGAGCAAGGAGCGCAAGGCCGAGGTCCCGCAGGCCTACAAGCCTCCCAAGGCCCCTCCCGTCCTGCGCCCGGACCAAACGCGTCCGCCGAAGACCGACCGCCGGCGCCGCGAGACGGGCACACCGGAGCTGCCGCTGGACTTCGAAGCGGTGACCAGGGAGTATCTGGAGAGGGTGAGGAGGTAGTCCCCGCCGCCCTTCGCCCGCCGTTGCCGTCGCCGTCTGGCCGTCGCTGTTGCCGCCTGGATAGGCCGAGTGTGCAGTCGATGCGACGCGTGGCGTCGCCCGCACACCCGGCCCCGCCGTTCGCCGTTCCCGTCGTTCGCCGTTCCCGTCGTTCGCCGTTCCCGTCGTTCGTCGTTCCCGTCGTTCGCCGCTCCCGCCGTTGCCCCGCCGTTGCCCCGCCGTTGCCACCGCCGTCCCCCGCCGTTGCCCCCGCCGTCCCCTACAGCCGGTTCAGCGCCGCCGACGTCCCTGCGACCATGGGCTGGTTTTGGAACTCACCGAACTTGTACTGCTTGGTGAGGTCGGTCAGGTACTGGATGTCCGCCGGGTCAACCTCCATGTCCACCACCTCGTACAGCGGGTCGAAGTGTTCCGGCTTGCCCCCGCCCACCAGCGGGAACACGCAGAAGGGCTGCTCCAGGATCCACTTGATCGCGAGCTGGTTCATGCCCATGCCGTACTTGTCGGCCACGGCCTGGATCTTGTCCAGGATGTCGAAGCACTCATCGGTGAGCTTCTCCTGCATGGACTTGATCATGCCCACTCGCGACTTGGGGTCGATGGGCTCTCCGCGCTTGTAGCGACCGGTGAGGACCCCGCCGTCCTGGGGCCCGTAGGCCATCATGGCGATGTTGAACCTCTGGCAGAAGGGGACCATCTCGGTCTCGACCACGCGGTCCAGCAGGTTGTAGCGGGCCTGGATGGAGACGATGGGCTCCCAATTGTGCAGGGCGCTGACCCCCAGCAGGTGCGCCATCTGCCAGGCGAAATGGTTGCTGACGCCGATGTAGAGGACCTTGCCCTGCTTGACGAGGTTGTCCAGGGTGGACAGGATCTCCTCGGCGCTGACCATGGGGTCGGGATGGTGGAGCTGGAGCAGGTCGATGCGGTCGGTCTTGAGCCGCTGCAGGGAGGCGTCCACGGCCTTGACGATGTGGAACCGGGAGCAGCCGCCCCCATTGCGGCGCTTGGGCCACATCTTCACCCAGAACTTGGTGGCCAGGAAGATGTCATCGCGAATGCCGTCCAGGGCCTTGGCCAGGAACTCCTCGGACGCACCGCGGCCGTAGGCGTCGGCGGTGTCGATGAAGTTGATGCCCTTGTCGAAGGCCTTGCGCACGATGTCGATGGAGGTCTGCTCGTCGCAGCGCTCGTAGAACGTCATGGCTCCCAGGCAGAGGGACGACAGCTCCACGCCTGCGTTCCCGAACTTCCGGTACTTCATGGCTATCACTTCCCGATTGGTTTTCGGACTTGGGGCCGCCTATCGCGGCCGGCAACTTCGGAGATTGACCCGGGCGGGATCATGCATGGATGGGGCGCGTGCATAACGTGGCCTCGCCGCCGGAGGATGCCGGCGGCGGCTTGCGGGCGAGGTGCCGGCGGTCCTCCGGAAACAGCGGCCCTTGGCAACTGCCAACGGCGTGCGGGCCTGGAGCCCCGCGGGCACGGAGGCCTGCGCGTGTGTGTACCGACGGCAGAGACGGTGCTTTCCCTGACGGCTCACGACGGCAGGATGGCCGTGATGCTCTCGGCGACGAAGCCCAGGCCGGCCCAGAAGCGCGCGGCGGCCTGGTTTTGGATGAGAAACTGCAGCTCGACGTGCGCGGCACCCACTGCTCTCAGGGCCGAGATGGCGTGCTGCGCCAGCGCGCGACCCACGCCCTGCCGCCTGACCGATGGCACCACATACAGGTTCGCGATCCTCCCCGTCAGACGCTCGGAGCCGGGAATCGGGCTGCCGTGGAGAGTGACGGAGACGAAGCCCACCGGCGTACCGTTGGCCAGAGCCAGCCAGGCCAGGAACTGCTCGCGCTCCATGATGCTACGGATCAGGTAGGCGATGTTGTGGGGGACGAGGGTCTCCTCCGGGTAGCAGCGGGCATACCGGACCATCTCACGGTTGAGGGCCAGGTGGAGCTCCGCGAGGACCTCGATGTCGTCAGTCGTTGCGCGGACGAGCTCGAGCTCAGGCATGTGCGCAGACTCCGTGATGCCGACGCGCCCGTCGGAGGAAGGCGGCCGCCGCGCGCGCGGTGAATAGCCGTGATACGCCCGGACTGGCACGGGAGGTTCGGCGGTCTTGCGGCCCTGACCTCCGCCTGCGGGCCACAGGAGGAAACCCACATGCACCTGGACCTGCTCATCCGCGGCGGCACCCTGGCCGACGGCACCAAAGCCCCTGCATCCCGTGCCGACCTGGGGATTGCCGGCGACCGCATCGCGGCCATCGGGGACCTTTCAGAGGCCAAAGCGGCCCGCACTATCGACGCCACCGGCCTGATCGTCAGCCCCGGCTTCATCGATCCCCACAACCACGCCAATAACGAAGCCGCCGGCGGTGCCCTGAACATACCCGCCGCCGACAACTCCCTGCGGCAGGGCGTGACGACGCTGGTGACCGGCAACTGCGGCGGCTGCAGTTGGCCGGTGGAGGAGTATTTCGCCGAGCTTGAGCAGGTTCCTATCCGCCAGAACCACGCCATGCTCATGGGCATGGGGACCCTGCGCTCGCAGGCCGGTGTCCCCTCCGCGCGCACCGCGACGCCTGAGGAAGTCGCGGCGATGCAGGCCCTCGCCGCCCGCGCCATGGACGAGGGCGCCCTGGGGATCTCCACCGGGTACTTCCCGGCCCACGTCACGATCGATGAGATCTGCGACGTGGCCGAACCCGTGGCCAGGGCCGGCGGCATCTACGCCAGCCACATCCGCAATGAGGGCGACGGCCTGCTGGGCTCGATCGAGGAGATCATACAGATCGGCGTCCGCTGCCAGATGCCCGTGCAGGTGTCGCACATCAAGACCTACGGGCAGCGGAACTGGCACAAGATCGACGCGGCACTGAGCCTGCTGGAGCACGGCCTGCAGCGGGGCGTCGACATCATGGCCGACCGCTATCCGTACCCCGCCTGCTTCACCGGGATCGGGTCCTTGCTGCCCATGTGGGCCCGCAGCGCGACCCACGCCCGGGGCGGCTGGGAGGCGCTGTCCGACCCCGACTGGAACCAGAGGGTCAGGACGGCCGTCGCCGACCAGTTCCACCTCATCGGCGGGCCCCAGAACGTCCTGTTTGCTCCCCTCACTCCCGACCCCGAGCTGGACGGCAAGCGCCTTGGCGACTACGCCGCCGAGATCGGCGAAGACCCCATCGATGCCGCCATCGCCCTGATCCAGCGCACCGGAGTCTCCTGCATCTACTTCGTCATGAGCGAGGACAACATCGAGACCTTCTACCGCCACCCCCAGGTGATGGGCGGCTCCGACGGCCATCTGCGCGTCTTTGGCGAGGGCGTCTCGCATCCGCGAAACTACGGCACCTTTCCGCGCATCATCGGGCACTATGGGCGAGACAGGGGGCTGTTTGGGGTGGAGGAGGCCGTACGCAAGTGCACCTCCATGGCCGCCGAGCGCTTCGGCCTGCGCGACCGCGGAGTGCTGGCGGAGGGCCAGATCGCCGACATCGTCGTCTTCGACTGGGACAGGATCATCGACAGGGCGACCTTCGAGGACCAGCACCGCTATCCCGAGGGCATGGAGTGGGTGATCGTGAACGGGGGCATTGCGGTGGACAGAGGCGAGACCGCGAACAGGAGCTACGGGCGGGTGCTGAGAAGGGGAGAGTGAGGGAGGAAACGTCAGACCACGGAGACACGGAGAGCACGGAGCTCCACGGAGGACGGCGAGAGGGGCAACGACTGACCACAGAGACGCAGAGACACCGAGAACGGCGGAGTACGGCTGAGACGGATGCGAGCGGCGGAGGGCCCGGGGAAAGGTAGGCCCCTCCCGGCGCCGAGGGCCGGGAGAGGCTCCATGCTTGTCTTGCTAGAGCTCGATGAACGGTAGCCCGAGGATCTCGGCGAGTTTCTCCACCTTCCCGAGGTGGTTGCCCGGCGACATGGCCAGGTGGTGGGAGCCGCCGGCCAGGGCGTAGCCGTCCAGGAAGGCCCACAACTCGCCATCGGGGCTGAACTTGCAGTGGGGTGTATCGATCTGGGGCAGGAAGAAGTCTTCGATGCAGCCCTGGGCGCAGATGAGTCTGGGCATGCCCTCGGGGCCGATAGTGAGATTGGTGAGCGTCACCGGCCCCGGCTCCATGGCGTAGGCTAAGGAGGTCGAGACGCCGCCGGAGCCCACCCAGCCCTCGCGCCGCACCATGCGGATCTTGCGGCCCTTCGCGGCCATGTTGGGGTTGGCCTCGGCGTAGTGGGCCATGTAGATGGCATCGCCCTCGAAGTCCATGGTGAACATCTCGCCGAAGGTGGAGATACCGCACAGGTGCTTCATGGCCACCACGCAGGCGGCGGAGATGATATCGCCCTCGCCGCCGAACCCGTAGCCCTCGCCGATGAGCTTGCTGGCCGCGGCGAAGGGCAGGGCGCCGAACCGCGGGTCGGCGGCCAGGGCCTCGTAGTGCACGGAGACGGCGTCCAGGTTGAGGTCCTGCAGGGTCTTGCGGAAGGCCCATTCGGTCCGGGCCGACTGCAGGTGCTCCTCCTGAGTGAGGCTCTCGTCGATGTCGAAAGTCTCGCGGTCCGCGGCGACGATGGCGCGGAGCTCCTCCTCCGGCGCCGCCTGCAGGGCATCGGCGATCAGGCCGAGATTGACCTTCACCACATGCGGCCCCACGATGCCCATGAAGGTCGTCTCATCCACGCCGAAGTCGCCCATGTCCTGGAACACGAACCCCACCTGTCCCAGGCGGGCCTTGCCCAGAGCCCTGGCGGTGTAGGCCGCCCTCGCCCAGTCCGCCAGTTCACTGAGCGTGAACTCGTCCTGGTAGTGCCCGGTGACGACGCCGAAGCTGCGGCCTACACGGTTGAGCGTATTGGCCAGGTCCTGCACCCCGTGCATGCCGTGGTTGCGGGTCATGTCCGCGGGCTGGAAGGACGCGGTGACGGCCTTGAGCTCCTGGGTGTTCCACAGCACCAGCGGCCCCGGGTAGCGCATGAGCTCGCGCAGCGAGATGAGACTGGGGGAATAGGAGAAGTGGACGGTGATGACGATATCCACATCCTCGGCGATGAACCGATCCACCGCCTCCGCCACGCCCTCCCGGGTGTTCTTGATCCCCGGGAAGACCACCTCGCCGGCGTCACCAAGCACATCGACGACCTTCTTGGCGAACTTCTCCCGATCGGGGCGCAGCTCAGGGTTGGACTTGTCGTAAAGCTCGAGCATCAAACCGAGCAGGCCGATCTTGGGCTGTCGGGTCTGGACCATGTGAAGCCTCCTGCCAGGGATTGGCCGCGTTCGAAGCGCTGCTTGGCTCGGGCCGCGTCGGACCTCGGACGGCCGCCACGGACCCTGTACTCCACACCTATGCCCGTGGCCGTTCGCTCAGTGCTCTCGGCCTGACGGACGGTTCCGTCCCGTCTTGCTCGTGATCATCTCCCGGTACAGCGCCTCCGTCTGGTCCACCATGTGCCGGAGGGTGAAGACCTCCAGCACCCGTCGTCGCCCGGCCTCTCCCATGCGGCGGCGCAGCTCCGGATCGCCGATGAGCCGGTCCATCGCCTCCGCCAGCGCCTGAGCATTGGCGGGCTGGACGAGGACCCCTGTCTCTCCATCCGCGATGACCTCATTGATGCCGGGCGCATTGCTGCCGATGACGGGCTTGCCCACGGCCCCGGCCTCGACCAGGCACACGCCCAGGCCTTCCTTGGCGACGGAGGGCAGGATCACGATATCCATGGCCTGCATCAGGTCCTGGGCGTCCGGGCGGTAGCCGGTGAAGCGGATCCGATCGCTCACTCCGAGGCTCTCCGCCAGACTTCGGAGTTCCTCGTACTGGTCGCCCTCGCCTACCAGGTAGCACAGCAGGTCGGGGCGCTTCTGGGTCAACAGGGCGGCGGCCTCGATCACATAGCGCTGGCCCTTCTTGGGGGTCAGGTGGGCCGCGACCCCGACCACAGGCTCACCGTCGGTGAGCCCGAGGTCGGCCCGGACATCGGGGATGGGGCGTAGATCGCTGAGGCGCCCGGCGTCGATGCCGTTGTAGATAACCCGGACGCGTTCCTCCGGCACCCCCTGGGAGACCATGTGGTCCTTGACCCCACGAGAGCAGGCGGCCAGCATGTCGGCGTAGACGAAGCAGGTCTTGGTGTTGAGCGCGTGCACGTGGGCCAGGACGGGGATGCCCAGCAGGCGGCCGGCGAAGCTGCCCCACCACGCCCCGGTCGAAAGGTGGGTGTGGATGATGTCGGCCTTTACATCGCGGGCGATCCGGGCGACACGGTAGAGCGAAGCCGGGCTGACCTTGCCCGAGATGCGCGTGGAAGCGCACTCGAGCCCGCGGCGCGTCATCTCCGCCACGAACTGCTCCTGGTGCTTGCAGGCAAACACCACGCGATGGCCGCGGTCGCTGAGGCCCTCGGCAAGGGTGACGGCAATGCGCTCGGCACCCGAATAGCGGTGGGGCGCGATGACCGTAAGGATCGTCAGCGGCCGCTGACCGGCCGCGTCTGCTTGGGCAGGCAAGGTAGGGCTCCGAAAACGGCCGGGCATACCGGCCGGGCGGTGTTCAGTCCAGCAGCTCCCCGCGCAGGATCTCTCTGTCCGCGCCTGTGATCCTGACCGTCCGGATCGTGCCCTGCAGCGCGTGGGGACCGGCGAGCTCCACCCGCAGGTAGTTGTCGCACATGCCCTGCAAGAGCCCGCATGGATCCGGCGCCGGGCGCTCGATCACGGCCGGCAGAATGACACCAATCATACTATTCGCGAAGGCGCGGCGCTTGGCCTCCGAAAGGTCGCCAAGCACGTGGTTGCGGGCGAGCTTCACCTCCGGCGCAACCTGCCCGGGCATCACGGCGGCGGGGGTGTCGGGGCGGGGCGAATAGGAAAAGACGTGCAGATAGCTCAGGGGCGCCTCGCGGACGAACTGCTCGGTCTGGGCGAACTCCTCCTCCGTCTCACCGGGGAAGCCCACCATCACATCCGCTCCCTGGCCGGCGAGTGGGGCGGCCTGCTTTACCCGGTCAACGAGATCGCGATAGTAGCGCGCATCGTAGGGACGCCCCATACGGGCAAGGACCGAGTCGCAGCCACTTTGCAGAGGGATGTGCAGATGTCGGCAGACTCGGGGGTGATGGGCGACCAGATCGATGAGGGCCTCATCCACCTCGCGCGGCTCGATGGAGCTCAGACGAATGCGGCCGAGGCCGGGAAGCTCGCACAACTCGGCCACGAGGGCACTCAGCGACATGGGCTCAGGCAGATCCTCCCCGTACTTGCCCAGATGGATGCCGATGAGCACCACCTCGGGATGGCCGGCATCAATGAGGCGCTGAACCTGCTGCACCACCTCAGGCTTGGGCACGCTGCGGCCGGCGCCCCGGGCCCGGGGGATGATGCAGTAGGTACAGTGGGCGTCACAGCCCTCCTGGACCTTCACGAAGGCCCGGGTATGGTCGGAGAAGTCATCGATCATCTCACCCCGGCCACCGTAGGTGGGTTGAGAGGACAAGAGCTCCGGGGCCGCCAGTCCCAGGCGGTCGCCCACGCGCCGGGCGATGAGGCGCACAAGGTCGCCCTTCTGCCGGTTTCCGGCCACCAGGTCGGCCTCGGGGATGGCCTCCAGGACCTCGGGGCTGACTTCGGCGTAGCAGCCGGTGACGGCCACAAAGGCCTCGGGGTTGAGTCTCTTGGCGTGGCGGATGAGTCGCCGACAGTCGCGGTCCGTGCGGGCCGTGACGGTGCAGCTATTGATGACATAGATGTCGGCGGGGCTCTCGAAGGGGACGATACGACAACCCAGGGCACAGAGCTGCTGGCGAATCTGCTCGCTCTCGAACTGGTTGAGTTTGCACCCCAGGGTCTTGATGGCCGCTGTGGGCGTGGCCGCGTCAGTCATGGCAACATCCGCTATCAGCTAGAAACAGACGATCGGCCGCTCGGCGGCACTGAGCCCGGACGCATCCGTGCCGGCCGCAGGCAGCGGCCCGGCGGCGTCTGCAGTGGCACTTCATCATCCGAAGAGCGCCGTGAGACCTGGCCGACCCGCGTCCCGCACGCAATGTCACCACACAAGGCACAACGGCCGGGCTCGGCCCGGCCGTCTTGACGTACTCACGCGGTCGACAGGCTGCGCCCGGTTACTCTACCCGGGCGTGCTGACCTTGCCGGCCTTGATGCACGATGTGCACACGCGCACATGGCGGGTGCCGGCATCGGTAAGGATGCGCACGCGCTGCAGGTTGGGCAGCCAGCGGCGCTTGGTGTGCCGGTACGAGTTACTGACGTTGTGACCCGTGCCGGGCTTCTTCCCACACACATAGCAGACTTTGGACACGAAACCCATTCCCTCCGTAAGGCGCACGCAGCGGCACGCCGCATGTAGCGAGACGATAGAATAACACAACGGCCCGGAGGGTGCAAGGGCACAAAATGGACGCTAGATCCTTCGCTATCTCGCTGCGCGAGATGGACGCTCGGGATGACATCCTCACGGGGGAACCGGCCTTTGGGCCGAACCTCCATACGCCTACATGGGCGTCAAGTCGTGGGCAACTCCGCGCAGCCCCCAATGCCCTCGCACACCTTCCGCCCCTCAGCCCAGCAGCAACTGCGGCGCCGCGAGTAGCCCGCCGGCGGGATAGACCGGCGGCCTCGACCCAGCGTATGCCTCTGTGATCAGGTTCCCCAGTGTATTGCCGACGCGGATCTCCAGCTCGCACTCGCCTTCGCCAAGCATCTCGGTCAGCTCGAATACGTAGGGCGGCCAGGCCGTCCTTCCCGCCGACTGTCCGTCGACGAGAACCTCGATGGCGTCCGTCGTCTCCGGCAGGCGCAGCCAGAGCCGCGCCCCCCGCTTGGCCGCAATGCGCCGCCGGTAGACCCCCACCCCTCCGAAGTGCGGCATGCCCTGCGCCTCCCACGACCGGTCGACCCGTACCTGCGCACAGGGCTGCAGGAGCGTCTGCCCGTCCACTCGGAAGTCTCCCAGGATCACCACGGGCTGCAGGAGGCGGTCCACGCCGCCGGAGAGTGCCCCGATGCGCGGATCGTTGTACTTGCTCGTCAGCGCGCGCACGTGGAGGGTGTTTTCGCCCTCACAAAACAGCCCCGCCACCTCGTAGTGCACGTTCTCCTCCGCCCATACCGGTGGCCCCGCCACCTGCCGGGCGGGTCGGCCGTTGACGAAGACCTCCAGAAAGTCCGGGCTGTCCACCACGACGGCCCTGGGGCACGCCCCCTTCTCGCAACGCACGCGGCCGCGCAGCCAGTACCAGGGGGCGTCGCCGGGACGAATCGGCTCGGGCAGCCAATTGCCGTCGGCCGTCATCCAGCCGGCCTCACCGGTGTCGTGTTGCCACCCCTCCGCCGCACCGGCGTTGCCCGGGTCGGGCCTGGCCTGCAGCGCCGGCCGGAGCATGTTGCCCGGAAGAAGCTCGAAGTCCCATTCCCCGTCCAGCTCAACCGCGCTCTTGGGGGCCCACCACCCGGGCAGTGTCGGCGGCCGGTCCCCCAATGCCTCGGCCGCCGGACCGCTCAGCAGCAGGTACGCCTGCCACGGCGCAAAGCGCCAGCGGAACGTGCCCGCCTCCACCTGCGGCCGGTAGGCCTGTAGGCTCGAGGGGTCCACGACCGCCAGCGGGGCCTGCACAGTGGTGTGGATCGTGACCTCTGTCTCCCGGCAGGCCATGTTGGCGAGGAAGACCACGTCGCTTCCGGCGATCCGCCGCCACGAGCTCACAAACTCCCGGCGCCCCTCGCCCTCCAGCACCACCGGCGGGCCGAAGTCGTGCGCCAGAGCCGCGCGTACCTGCTCCCCAGTGGGCCCGGCCTGCAAAACGGTGGCTTGCTCCGTCAACCTCCGCACCTCGTCTTGCAGATCGGCCCCGGTGTCGGCCTCCTGCTGGGGCAGCGCGCCGCTGAGGACGACCCGCCCACCTGCGGCGGCGAACTGCTCCAGCACCTGCAGGCACGATGCGGGCAGCCACCGCGCCGAGGGCACCACGATGGCGCGATACCGGCAGTGCTCGGTGACAAGCTCATCGCCCTCCACCCGCGCCCCGGCCAGCACGGGCTCGAAGATGAAGTCGAAGCTCCACTGCTCCCGGATCAGGTCATCGAGGATGTCGTAGATCTGCTCCTGCAGCGGCTCCAGGGGATGCCCGGCGTCCAGCGTGTGCCACGCCTTGCCAAACAGCGCGCCGTCCGTCTGGGCCCACAGGCTCGAGCGCGGGTACAGCAGGGCCACCTGGGCCACCGGTTCACCCTCGGCGTGCAGCGCCGCCAGCCGGGCGTTGTAGTCCGCATACTGCCGGTAGTGTTGCCACCAGGGCTGGGTGAAATGCTTGCCGGAATTGGAGTACTTGCGGAAGTCGGCCACCGAGCAGATCAGCGAGTTGTCGTTGAGCAGGGTGACGCCGAGGGCCACCTGGTAATGGAAGCCGCGCTTCTGGCGAAACAGGTTCATCCCCCAGTCGCACACACCGTAGGCCTCGCTCATCATCTCCCGCGAGCCGTTGTGGCGGCAGATGCCGTGCACGTACTTGCACGTCAGATGGAACGCGCGGCGGTCCAGGTCGCCGTAGAAGCTCATCCGCTCCGGATAGGTGAAGCCGTCGGCATTGACCAGAAGGTCGATACCCGGAATGGTGTAGTGCTTCATGGCCTCCCACAGGTCGGCCTCCATCCGCACGTGCACCGGGAGGGTCTCCTCTCCCAGACAGTGCCCCGTCAGCGCCACGCCGTGCTCGTCGCACCAGCGGCGGAGCGTGCCCCCATAGGCCTCGCTGTAGCGCTCGGCCACCAGGCGCCAGTAGTGGCACCGGGTCTGTGGCGCGGTGGCCGTGTCGTGCAGCAGGTCCCCCAGGCGGTCTCTCAGGTCGTAGCCGTAGCGGCGCCGGAAGTCTTCCAGCAGGCCGTGGGTGTACGGCAGCGGGAGCCAGCCCTCCACCGTTCGGTAGTGGGCAAAGCCCGGCTCGTCGGTGAAGAAGCCCGGAATCGTCTCGGGGAACATCTCGGGGGCGTAGGCGTAGTAACGCCGGTGGGTGCTGTCGAGGAACCGCTCGCAGGCCTCGACGCTCAGCATGTCCAGGTAGCCGGGCATGTTGGTGGCCCAGGCGCTGTGGCAGGCGCTGGTGCGCCGCGCCACCCCCTCGCCCGTCGCCCACTCGGCACCGCCGCTGTGACGGCTCTGCGCGACGCTCGGCGGCAGGTCCGTCGCGACCTCCCCATGGGCCTCATAGCGGAGCCAGAGCAAATGCTCGCGGGCCTCGGGATAGTCGCGGATGACGGTGCCGCCGCAGATGCCGCTGGGCCAATTGTACTCATCGTAGATCCAGCACTTCATGCCCGTCGCCCGGCAATGCTCCAGGGTCTGCCGGACGCGCTCCCAGTACTGCAGCGACATGTACGCAAACTCCATGCCGTAGACCGGGAAGAGGAAGAACTCCATGATGCCCTTGGCGCGCAGGTCGTCCAGTTGCGCCCGCAGGCCCTCCCAGTCCAAAGCTCCCGTCCAAGACAGCCAGGGCACGGGTCGGTAGCGGTCCGGCGGGTCGGCGAGAGCGGGCATCAAGTCTTCAGGCGTCAGGCTACTCCACAGCGGCGGGCGCAGGTCACTCATCGGGTGGTCTCCCTCTGGTTGCCCATCATCCTACGCATTGCCCGTCGGAAGGGCCGTTGGCCGTCGGAAGGGCCGTTG
>CAZXDD010000067.1:0-19424 GCA_964639415.1 uncultured Armatimonadia bacterium | reverse complement strand
GGGGGGCTGGGGGGGTGAGGCGACGTGAATCGGCGCCTGCCCGGGACCTGCATAATCTGAGCTTCCAGCCCGACTCGGCGAGCTGGAAGGCTCGCCGCCGGGCCGTGTCGCCGCCCCCGGAGCAGCCTCCGCGCCGTGCTCGTCGGTTTGAGGCGAAGCTCCGCCTCAGACCGACCAGGCGCCCACTGAAGGCGCGTGGTAACGGACGACGGTGCGGGACCGAGTCGCTCGGGACCAGCGACCTACGCGACGGCGAACGGCGGGATTGCGGCCCCAAGACTTGCTTCAGACTTCAGCACCTGCACCCATTTGGGCATCTAGTGGGCATCAGCCGTGCAGACAAGCCCTATTCCGCTGGAAATGGCGTTTCCCTTCCGCGCGCATGCAGGACCCGCATCACGCGAACCCACGAGATGGCCGCCATGGTGCCCGGTGTGGGTGCTGCTTGTCTGTGCGCGAGCGGCGCTTTGCGCGGCCGTCGCGCTCATCGTCGTCGCAGTTCTTCCGGCCGCTCGGGACCTTCCCCCGGGCACGTGACTGCCTGCGGTGATGGAGAGCCTCAATTCCCTGGAGCGCCTGCCGGGCCAGGATCCCTCAGAGCCGCCTCAGCAGGTGTGGTGACTGGGACCTTGGGGCACTCGCCGCGGCCGCGAGTGTGGACGGCGGCGTGCCGCAGGCCCCCCGCGCCCCCAAAGGCAACCTCACCGCGTCCGCGCGAAGCGCGGCAACGAAATGACAGCGGCGCCCCGAGTGAGGGGCGCCGCTTTGTGGCTCGAGGTAGGCTTGCTTGCCGGAGCCTGTGCACCGAGCAAGCTGCAGCAGGCCTCGCCCCTACGCCCGCATCCTGCGCCGGCGCGCGGCAAGGCCCAGAGGAACCATGCCCACCAGCAGGAGCAGGCCCAGCGAGGGCTCGGGGGTCGGGCTCGGGGTGTCGCTGCCGGTGGGTGGTAGGACGCGGTAGTCCACGTCGATCCAGTCATTGCCGCAGGGCATCGAGATGTGGGCGCTTGGGTGCCACCAGCCATCATCGGTCTCTGTCGAGCAACTGAAGGGGATGGCTTCAGTGAACTCCACATAGCCCTTCCATGTCCAGTTCCGCGACTGCGGCCAATACGACCTGTCCAGATTCTCGCCGGACACGTCCGCCAGTTGGTTCCCGTTCTCGAGGTACTTCCCGCCGTCATCGTAACGCGTCAGGTGCCGGTAGGAGACCGCATCGAAGGTGCTTATCTCGGACGCCCTGTACGTGTAGAAATCCACGGGGTTAGGTTGCGGCGGGTAGTCGCTGGCCCCCCAGTCGTTGCCCCCGAATCCGTTGGGCAAAGAGGCCCCGTCCCGCCAGCCATTGGCATCCACCGCATAGAAGGCGGGAGTGGCGCTGAAGCTGCTCTCCCAACCATAGCAGCCCTGTTTCTTGTCGTTCTTGTCGAGCATCAGAGCGTAGTCGTATCCCAGCTCCGCGTTGAGATCGAACGCGATCACGGGGCTATCGTGGTAGTTCCCACCAACATCGAGAAGTCTTGAGGGATGCTCGGGGTCCATACCGTTGAAGCTCGTCACCAGGGCGAACTCGATGCCGCATAGCTCCGCCAGATCCTCGGTCAGATCGAGCCTGATGTACAGGCCCTCCAGGTCAAACCACTCGCCCCCGGAGCGGTACTGGAGGGTGTCGGATTTGTCACTGGTGCTTCTGTCGTCCTCGGTGGCCCAGTCCGAACGCATCTGCGCTACGTCAGAGTACGCAGTGAATGTCGGATTCCCGGTGGTGCTCCACGTACCCCAGTCGGCAAGTGTGTTGCTGGACGGATTGGTGACGATTGTCGCCATCGCGGGCAGCGACATGGTCGCCAGCATGGCCATGAGCAGTGCGGCTGAGCGACAGTGCATGGTGGTCCCCCAGAGGAAGAGTTCCTGCCGCGGCGTCGCGTAGACTACTCACCGATGATACAGCAGTCTGGCTCAGGTAAACGAACGAAGTGGTGAGTTCACCCGCGATGCGCCAAACAAACTATGAAAATACTATCCCAGATATAGTCTGGTCGTCAACACGAGATGATGTAAAACGTATGTGGCAGAGCTCAAGTTGGCAGAAATGCTGACTCGCGTTGCCGCGAGAGCACCGTCGTACCGCCGGCAGGTGACCGCCCCCGGGTTTGCAGGCCGTCCTTGCCTGCGGGCCGTGTACCCTCTATGCCCAAAGCAAGGTCGGCACCTGTCCGACGACCGTCGCCTTCTCAGGTCGGCCTATCGGGTTCCGCCGGGCGTGAACCGCCCCACCAACGGCCCCTGGTGCCTGTTGCCCTCAACGATCCGCAGAATCGTCGGGTCGGGCTCGACCCCTTGCCTGGCCGCGTCGTTTCGCCCTGCCCCGAAGCAGGACACTCTCCCCGCCGCAGTGAACATTCCCTCTCGCCGCCTCCACTTCACACTCCGAGGCCCTCTTCAATGCTCTCCTTCAGCCAAACCGCACCCGGCGTCTTCCGTGCCCGCTTCGGCACTGCCGACGCTCTGACCCTCCTGGACTTCGCCGCGGGCCCACCCCGGCACGACGCCCTGTCTCAGATGGGGCCGGCCCCCTTCCCCTTCTCCGAGGAAGTTGTGGCGGAGACGGCGGGCAACCGCGTGGTGCTGCGGTTCCCCCTTGGCCCCGAGGAGCGCCTCTACGGCCCCGGCCTGCAGTTTTCGACCCTCGATCAGCGCACGCGCGTCCTGCATCTGCGGGTCGACCACTACGGGGGCCAGGACAACGGCCGCACCCACGCCCCTTGCCCCTTCTACGTCTCCAGCCGCGGCTACGGGGTGCTGGTGAACACCGCACGCTTCGCGTCCTTCTACATGGGAACCGCCGTCCGCAAGGACTCCCCACACCCGCCCCGGGTGCGCGACCGCACCACGGACCCCGATTGGACGGCTCAGCCGCTCTCGGATGCGGTAGAGGTCTCGCTGGTGGCCGAGGGTGTCGATGTGCTTGTGTTCGCGGGCGAGCAGCCGCTGGAGGCGGTGCGGCGGTACATCCTGTTCTGCGGCGGCGGCTGCCTGCCGCCAAAGTGGGGACTGGGCTTTTGGCACCGCACACCCATCGGGCACAGCGCCCAGCAGGTCCTTGCCGAGGCGGAGGAGTTCTTCGACCGCGACTTCCCGCTACAGGTGCTCGGCCTGGAGCCGGGCTGGCAAAGCGGGGCATATCCGTGCACCCACACCTGGGACCCCGGCCGGTTCCCCGACCCCGCCGGGCTGTGCGAGGACCTGCTGGAGCGCGCCGTGCGCGTGAACCTGTGGGAAAACCCCTATCTGTCCCCCGATTCGCCCATCTACCGGCAGATGCTGCCGCTTTCCGGCTCGCATACCGTCTGGTGCGGCATCGTGCCCGATACGACTATGCCGCAGGCCCGGGCCCTCATCCGGGCCCAGCAGACCTCGGAGCATCTGGAGGCCGGTGTCAGCGGGTACAAGCTGGACGAGTGCGACGGAGTGGATAGCTGGCTGTGGCCGGACCACGCCACCTTCGCCTCCGGCCACAGCGGCGAGGTGATGCGCCAGACCTACGGGCTGCAGTGGCAGTCGCTGACTCAGGAGATGTTCCGAGCCCAGAGCCGGCGTACCTACGGTCTCGCGCGCGGCTCCAATGCCGGGGGCTGCGGCTATCCGTTCGTGATCTACAGCGACTGCTACGACCTGCGCCAGTTTCTCACCGGGCTGTGCAATAGCAGCTTCTCAGGCCTGCTGTGGACGCCGGAGGTGCGCTCGGCGGCGACGGCCGAGGAGTGGGTGCGGCGCATGCAGCTTGTGTGCTTCTCCCCCCTTGCGATGCTCAACGCCTGGGCGGACGGCACCAAGCCGTGGTCCTTCCCTGAGGTGGCCGATATCGTCCGCGAGACTCTGCGGCTGCGCCTGCGCCTCATTCCCTATCTGTACTCCGCCTTTGCCCGCTACCATTTCGAGGGCCTCCCACCCTTCAGGGCCATGGCGCTGGAGGGCCTGCAGGCCGAGGCCTCCGCACAGCCCGGCGAGCTGGACGCCACCGAGAACCCCTATGCGCTGTCGGCCGCGGCCGACGTCACCGACCAGTACATGATGGGCGACTGCCTGCTGGTGGCGCCCATGCTGCCGGGCCAATGCAGCCGCAGCGTCCGGCTGCCGCCGGGCGCGTGGGTGGATTTCCACAGCGGACAGGCCATGGCCGGTGGCGAGAGGGTGCAGGTCGAGGCGCCTTTGGAGCGCATCCCGCTGTTCGTCAAGGAGGGCGGCATCATTCCGCTGGCTGCGGAGGACAACCCGCGGGCCCTGGAGATTCGCCACTACGGGAGAGTAGCGGGCGGCTTTTCGCTGTACGATGACGACGGTGAGAGCTTCGCCTACGAGGAAGGGGAGTACACCTGGCTTGGGCTCCGCGCGGAGCTGGATGGCGCAGGCGGCCTCACGGGCGCGGTGGAGAACCTGGGGCCCGGCCTGTCGCAGAGCTGGGACGAGTTCCGGTGGGTGTGGATGGGGTGATGAAGCACAGAGGAGGTTCGACGCACGGAAACACGGTGTCCGGCGACGCCTCTTGGTCCTTCGCGGGAGATGCCGGGATTGCCGGGGTCAGGACGCAGCAGAAGGCCGCCGCCTGTGTCCAGGCTGCGGCCGCGAGTGCGCATACAAATGGGCTACAAAGCACCGCCCCACCGGTGAAGCGGTGCGGTGCTGAGGGGCGAAGGCCCTTAGCGGACGTCAGCGTGGCTCGATGAAGAGCCTGATTGCCGTTCTCTCGCTGCCGTCGATCTCCACATCCACAAAGGCAGGATAGCAAACCAGGTCAATCCCTGCGGGGGCCAGGAACCCCCGGGCGATGGCGATGGACTTGATCGCCTGGTTCAGCGCCCCGGCGCCGATGGTCTGCATCTCGGCCTTACCGACCTCGCGGATCGTCCCGGCCAGAGCCCCTGCGACCTTGTTTGGATCGGACTGCGAGCCCACCTTCAGTGTTGCCAACGCTGCATCCCCCTTCGGCGACTGAGGCAGGGAGAGGAGTTCTCCCAGGGAGCCTGCCCCGGCTCGTGGCTTGCCCCGGACGCCTGCATCGTGTGCGTGTATTGGTGTGAGTAGTGCGATAGTGAAGGTTGGGACGAGCGGCCGAAAACCGTGTGGTGCGCCGGATCTTGGCGCACCGCAGCGGCCCTGCTGGAGGCTTCCGGCCGAGCCCCTGGCTGTTTATGATACTTCACTGTCAGAGTTCGTCAAGGCCTGGATGCGAGTTATCTCCGTGGCGCGCAGGGAAGAGGCCTGTGTCTGAACCACCACACCGTTGAGTTGGGCCTCCCCCGAGCGGGGCACCTCGAAACGGGCCGGCAGGCCCGATAGGAAGCGTCGAATGACGACACCGGGGTCCACCCCGATGATCGTCCCGGTGGGGCCGGTCATGCCGCAGTCGGAGATGAAGGCGGTTCCACCGGGCAGGAGGCGCTCATCGGCGGTTTGTACGTGGGTGTGGGTGCCGATGACGGCGGAGACCCTGCCGTCGAGGTAGTGGGCCAGGGCGCACTTTTCCGATGTGGCCTCGGCGTGCATGTCCACCAGGATCACCTGGCACTGCCGGGCGAGGTCCTCGGCACTCTGCATCGCGGCGCGGAACGGGCAGTCCAGCGGCTGCATGAAGGTGCGTCCCAGGAGGTTCACGACCCCTACCCAGCGGCCATCGGCGGCCTGGAACATCCCGACGCCCTGGCCCGGTGCGCCGGGCGGATAGTTGGCGGGGCGGAGAATGCGCGGGTCGCGCTCCAGAAGGTCGTAAGCCACCTTCTGGGCGAACACGTGGTTCCCGGTGGTGATGCAGTCGGCCCCGGCGTCGAAGATCTCCGCCGCGGTGTCGGGAGTAATGCCGAAGCCCGCCGCGGAGTTCTCGCCATTGACCACGCAAAAGTCGGCGCCGTGCTGGGCTTTGATGGCCGGCAGGAGCTTGCCCAGTGCCTGCCGCCCGGGACGGCCGCAGACGTCTCCGATGAAGATGATCGTCACCGCTGTCACCTGGATGAAGCGCTGCGGCCGGATGCCACGGCCCCCGGGTCTTCCGGGGGGCATCCGGCCGCATGGGATGTACCTGCTTTGAGAGGCTACTTGGCGTACTCCACGGCCCGGGTCTCGCGGATGACGGTTACCCGTATCTGCCCCGGATAGTCCAGCTCGCCCTCGATGCGGGCGACCATGCCCTTGGCCAGGCGATGGGCCTCGAGGTCGTCGATCTTGTCGGGTTTGACCACAACCCGCACCTCGCGCCCGGCCTGGATGGCGAAGACCTTGTCCACACCCTCGAAGCTCTGGGCGATGGACTCGAGGCCCTCCAGGCGTTTGAGGTAGGTTTCCAGGGTTTCGCGTCTGGCCCCCGGCCTGGAGGCGGAGATGGCGTCGGCGGCCTGCACCAGGGCGGCCTCGACGCACTGCATCTCTATGTCCTCGTGATGGGCGGCGATGCAGTGCACGATGTCCGCCGCCTCGCCGCGGCTCTTGGCGATCTCGGCCCCGATCTGGGTGTGAGTGCCGTCGCGCTCGAAGTCCACGGCCTTGCCCAGGTCATGCAGGAGCCCGGCGCGCCGGGCGATATTGACCCTCGCCCCCACCTCGGCGGCCATGGCGCCGGAGAGGTGGGCCACCTCGATGGAGTGCTTCAGCACGTTCTGGCCGTAGCTGGTGCGATAGCGCAGCTTGCCCAGCAGTTTCATGATCTCGGGGTGGACGTTGGAGATGCCGGTCTCGAACAGCGCCCGCTCGGCGGCCTCCTGCATCCGCTCCTCGGTGAGCTTGCGGGCGCGATCCACGGTCTCCTCGATGCGTCCGGGGTGGATACGGCCGTCGGTGATGAGCATCTCCAGGGCGACCTTGGCGATCTCGCGCCGCACCGGGTCGAAGCCGGAGAGGACCACGGCCTCCGGGGTGTCATCGACGATGAGGTCGATGCCGGTGAGCTGCTCGAAGCAGCGGATATTGCGCCCCTCGCGGCCGATGATGCGGCCCTTCATCTCATCGCCCGGCAGGGGTACCACCGAGACGGTGGTCTCGGTGGTCTGGTCCACGGCGCAGCGCTGGATGGCGGCGCTGACGATCTCGGCCGCCTGCTTGTCGGCCTCCCGCTTGGTGTCCTCCTGGATCCTGCGGATCAGCTTGACGGACTCCGTGCGGGTCTCCTTCTCGACCTCGGAGAGCAGTAGGTCTCTGGCGGCCTGGGTGTCGAGCTGGGCGACGCGCTCCAGTTCACCCCTCCTGGCGCCCACCAGGTCCTGAGCCTCCTTCTCCAGGGTCTCCAGGTGCTTCTCTCGTTGGTCCAGCTCCTTGGTGCGCTTCTCCAGCTCTGTCTTGCGCTTGTCCAGGTTGTCATCGCGCTCATCGAGGCGTTTCTTATTCCTGTCCAGCTCGGCGCGGGCCTTCTTGGCCTCCTCATCCAGTTGCTCGCGGAGTTTGATCTCCTGCTCCTTGGCGGCCAGCTTCAGCTCCCGTCTGTCGGCCTCGATGGCCTTCTTTGCCTCTTCCAGCGCGGCCTGACCGTCGGCCCGGGACTGATGGGTTTCTGCTTCGGCCTGCTTGCGCACCTTGCCTGCGTGCATCAGGGCCGCGACTGCGGCAGCGACAGACAGCACAGCTATTATGACGGCTATCACGGTTTGCACCGTGGATCACCTCCCGTGTTGTGGAGCAGACCCTCTTTGGTCGGGGCGTCCCATACGTGCGGGGCCGCCTGTTGCCGCCTCAATTCGGCGGCGCGGCCGTCGCGGAACGCATCGCCCGACATCCCGGCTCCAGGTTCCGGCTCCGCGCCCTCTTGCGGACAGGCGGCCGAAACGCTTCTGCCTCGCGGCGCCGGCCCTCGCCCGAACCTGCCTCGAACTCCTCAGGTGTGCAAGGGCGGCCGCGGGTGGCTGCAACCGGGCCTATGGCTCGTCGGGTAGAACGGTGTTGAGGGCGTCGGCGATGGTGTCGGGCTCAAACCCCCGGCGCGCCAGGAGCTGATAGGCCCGGGTGCGCCGCTTGACCGCGGGCAGGCCTTCCCATCCCGGCAGCTTCCGCCGCAGCAGGTCCGTCGCGTGCTGCAGCTCATCACTGCCTTCCAGGGCCTGTGCCACCGCCGCATCTGCCACATCGTCCCCTAGCCCGCGCTGCGTGAGCCTGTAATGCAATCCCCGGCGCCCCATGGGGCGGCGTCTCAGGAGGCTCTCGGTCATGTCGCGGGCGAGTTCCCTGTCATCAACGAGTCTGATGTTTTCAAGCTTCGACAGCACTTCCTCGATCACGGCGTCCTCAAAGCCCCTGCCGCGCAAGGTCCCGGCCAGCTCCGCTCGACTGCGCGCCCGTGTCTTGAGCTGCCGCAGCGCGATCTGCTCGGCATCCACCAGGCGAGACCGGTACTCGATCTGCTCCCGGAGGTCCGCGGTCAGATACCTCCCCGCTCCCAGGCCGAGAGCGACGATGACGTCCTCATGCACGCACAGGGCTTGCTGATCGTCCAGTACCAACAGATAGAAGTGTCGGCGCCTTGGATGCGGCTTGATCTCCGCTATCCTGTCCTCCGCGCCTGCCATCACTCCCTCCTCAGACCAGGTTGCGATCCGCCCCGAGGGGCCGAGATCCACGGCGGGAAACACAATATGCTTTTGCCCCACCACATGACCCGGACGCAGTCCTGCCGACTCCCGGGCCGCCCGTGCCGCGGGGCACATCTCGCGTCCTACCACGGCCGCCTGCGCCACCTCGTGGCGCGGCGGCGCTACCGCTCCAGTTCGTCCGTCTCCGACTCGGCTCCCGGCTCGGTCCCGACGCCCGGGGCCATCGACAGCCCGCGGGCCTCGCGGACCTTGGCCTCAAGCTCCTCTCCAAGCGCGGGGTCGGCCGCCAGCATGTCCACCACATTCTCCCGACCTTGCCCCAGGCGCTCTTCGCCGTAGTTGAACCAGCTACCGGACTTCTCGACCAGTCCCAACTCGAGGGCCTCGTCCAGGACACAGCCGTACCTGGAGATGCCCTCCCCGTAGATGATGTCAAACTCGCACTTCTTGAAGGGGGGTGCAACCTTATTCTTGACGACCTTGACGCTCACTCTGTTACCGATCACGTCGGTACCGCGCTTGAGTGACTCGGCGCGGCGCAGCTCCAGGCGGACGGAGGCCCAGAACTTCAGAGCCCGCCCGCCGGGGGTGGTCTCCGGATTGCCGAACATGACCCCGATCTTCTCTCGGATCTGGTTGATGAACACCACCGTGGCATTGGCCTGAGAGACCGAGCCCGCCAGCTTGCGCAGGGCCTGGCTCATCAGCCTGGCCTGCAGGCCGACGTGGGCGTCGCCCATGTCGCCCTCGAGCTCGGCGGCCGGCACCAATGCCGCCACCGAATCGATGACCACGGCGTCCACGGCGCCGCTGCGTACCAGGGCGTCACAGATCTCCAGAGCCTGCTCGCCCGTGTCGGGCTGGGAGACCAGCAGGGTGTCCAGGTCGATACCCAGGTGGGCGGCGTAATCGCGGGCGAAGGCATGCTCGGCATCGATGAAGGCCGCGGTTCCCCCGCACTTCTGGGCCTCGGCCAGGAAGTGCAGCATCAGCGTGGTTTTGCCGGAGCCCTCCTGCCCGTAGATCTCCACGACCCTCCCGCGGGGCAGCCCGCCCACCCCCAGCGCGATGTCCAGGCTCAGCGCCCCGGTGGGGATCACATCTACCGCCAACTGCTGGGCGTCCTCGCCCAGGCGCATCACCGCGCCCTCCCCGAACTGCTTCTTAATGCCCGCCAGAGCCAGATCCAGCGCCTTCGCCTTGTCTCCCGGCTGCTTGGTGTCTCTTGCCATGATCTCAGACCGTCTTCCATAGGTGAAATAGCGTCATTCGAGTGCGGCGCGCCCACCCGTCGTCCGGCCGTCTGCCTCCGAACCTACGCGACGATCCCGATCCTCTCGGGAAGATGGCCTCTTGAACGAACGGACGCCGCAGAGCGGCGGCTGGTGAAGGCCCCGCCCGGGGGCCGCCAGAGCTCATGCGGACGGTTCCCCGCCGGGACCGGTGGCCTCGGGCGAGTTGGCCTGAGGCGGAGTGCCCGCGCCGGCCTGCAGGGCGAAGCTCTCCAACTCCGTGTAGATGGGTCCCCCGCGCGTGAGCTCGCTGCTCAGCAGGGCGAAACGCTCGACCCGAAAGCCTCCGAGATCGGTCTCGGCGGCTTCCGAGATGGCCTGTGCCAGCTCGGGGCTGGACCGGCGGTCCTTGTAGCGCCCGATGGTCAGATGGGCCCGGAAGGGTCGGGCCTCGGCGGCGCACAGACCCGCGGCGGCCAGAGACCTGTCCAGGTCCGAAGCCAAAGCACAGAGCCCCTCAGCCCCGCGGGAGCACCCGATCCAGATCGCGCTGGGGCTGCTGGGACGGCCGAACGCGCCCGCCTGAGCCAGGCAAAGCTCGAACGCCTCGTGGCGTGATGATACCTGCAGACCGACTGTCGACAGGGCGGGGAGCGACGACCGGGGGGTATCACCCAGGAACTTGACCGTGAAGTGCAGGTTGTCCGGCTCCACCCACCTGACCCTGGCCCGCACACGACCGATCTGTTCCTGGACCTCCCGGGCGCCGGCGCGCAACGGTGGGGCCAGGGGCACGGCATAAAACAGCCTCAGATGACTGTCCGGCGGTGGCAGGTGACTCATGAGAGCATCGCCGTGGTGAGACGTCCCCGAGTACGCGGCCCACTCCGCAGAGCAGCGCGCTCAGACATCCTCGCCCCCGATATGCCTGCGCAGGAGGTTGAGCGCCATCTGGCTCACCCTCTGCTTGAACTGATCCCGGGTGCCGGGCCAGGTCTGCTCTACGCATGCGGTGCCGCGTTCCGATGCGACCGCAATGTACACAAGACCCACCGGCTTGTCCGGCGTGCCTCCGCCGGGGCCGGCGATGCCGGTGGTGGCCACCGAGAAGTCCGCCCCGGTGCCTCGCCGCACCCCCTCGGCCATCGCCCGGGCGCACGGCTCGCTTACGGCTCCGTAGCCGACCAGGACCTCCTCGGGCACACCGAGCAGCTCCACCTTGGCCGCATTGGAGTACGCCACAATTCCCGCCAACAGGTACTCCGAAGCGCCCGGAACGTCCGTAATGCGGCTGGCGATCAGCCCCCCGGTGCAGCTCTCGGCCACGGCCACGGTGGCCCCGCGCTCCCTAAGGAGCCTGCCCACCGCGACCTCCATCGTCTCATCGTCCTCGCCATAGACGTGCCCCACCAGCCGCTCGCGCAGGACCGTCGCCAGAGCCTCCAGACGCCCCTTGGCCACCTTCTCGTCGACGTCCTTGGTGGCGATCCGCACCTTCACCTCGCCGGGCGAAGCATACAGCGCGATGGTGGGATCCGTCTGGCCACCGATCAGATCGTGCAGGATCTCCGCCACATTGGACTCGCCGATGTCGGCGAGGCGCAAGGTCAGCGTGTGTAGGGTCCCGCCGCCCTGCTCTGCGGCCCGCTCGGCCAGCCGCGGCATCACCTGCAGCCGCATCATCTCCCGCATCTCCGGGGGCGGCCCGGGGACGGCGAAGACCATGGTCCCGTTGTACTCGGCGCAGACCCCGGGGGCCGTGCCGCAGGTATTGTGAAGCAGCGAGGCCCCCTCAGGGGCCTCGCACTGCCGGAAGTTCGCCTCGACCGCAACGCGGCCGCGCGAGGAGAAGAACTCCTTCAGGTACTCAACTGCCTGTGGATCCCGAACCAGGGGACGATGCACCGCGCGGGCGATGGCCTCCCGGGTGAGGTCGTCTTCCGTGGGGCCAAGACCGCCGCAGATGATGATCGCCTCGCTGCGACTCATGGCCGTCTCGATGACGCCCACCAGCCGCGTGAGGTTATCGCCTACTGTGTGCCGATAATGCAGGTCGACGCCAATCGCAGCAAGCTGCTGCGAGATGTGCGTGGCATTCGTGTCGGTGATCTCGCCCAGCAGTAGCTCGGTGCCGACGGCGATGATTTCCGCTTTCAAGACTGCGATTCCGCCTTCCCGGCCAAACCCGGAACCCAATGCGACGGCGCTGTCCACCTGGCATGGCAAAGCAGCCGAGACGCGATTCCGAAGTAGATATGCGATTACTAGCGATTATAGCCAAGCCCGGGGGCAACGTCAATCAGGCAGTGTTTGACGAATGTGTAATCTGGCTATATATTAACGGGGATGAGTGGGAACATGCCACCCCTCCGGCGGCACGCCGATTGCAGGGGCACTGAGAACCCCCGCGTAATGGGGTCCCTGCCCTGTGTGACGCTTGTTGGGTCCCACAGGCGCACCGAGCAGGCTCCGGGCTTACGCCCGGCGATTCATATGAAGGAGGAGACCAGATGACACGACGTGGGTTTACGCTCATCGAACTGCTTGTGGTCATTGCCATCATTGCTATCCTGGCCGCGATCCTATTCCCGGTATTCGCCCGGGCCAGAGAGAAGGCCCGGCAGACGTCCTGTCTGAGCAACGTCAAGCAGATCACTCTGGGCATCATGATGTACGCCCAGGACTACGATGAGGTGCTCCCCTATGCCTCGCGCTTCGGCACAGGCGGCACCCCTCCCACCTGGGACGTAGCCCTGCAGCCGTACGTCAAGAACACCCAGCTCTTCGTCTGCCCCTCGAACCCGACGGCTCGTGGCTACGGCTGGAACTACCAGAACTTCGGGTACTTCTCGGGCACTTCCGGCTACAGCGGCACCTGTGGCCGTGCGCTGGCCGTGGTGATGCAGCCGGCGGAGACCATCATCATCGGTGACAACCCCGACAGTGGCATGTGGGGCGCCGGGTGGGAGTACATCTACGGCCCGACCCAGGCAGAGCCTCCGGCCGATGGCATCGGAAACGTCTCCGGCCGCCACAATGATGGGGCCAACTACGGCTTCCTCGACGGCCATGCCAAGTGGCTGAGCCGCTCCAACGCGGCTTCCGAGGACCGTCTGTGGACGGTGGCGGCGGACTAGGCGCTGGGCCGAAGGGCCGTTCGCAAGCGTCTCGCAGGGCGTCATCGGGCTTTCCACTCAGATTGTGCGGGTTCCGGGCGGGCGCCGGTTCTCTTCGCCTCACCCCCCCAGCCCCCCTCTCGGCCTCTCTTCGAGCCGCTTGTACTCCGCCAAACGGCAGGCGGAGACGGGAGGATGGGGGAGAACGGCAGCACTTCGACCGTTCCGGACGTGGGAATGGCGGAATCTGGCTCCAGTACGTTCATGCATAGTGTGAGTTTCCAGCCCGACTGACCGTGGCGCCGACCCGACCCGACGCGACCCTCCGCGGTGTGCGCGTCGGTCCAGGGCCGAGCTTCCAAAGAGGCTCCGTCCGATCGATCTAAGGCACGACAGGATAACGGGCACCCGCCGTCTGTAGCGGGTGCCCGTTTCGTGTGTCCCCGCCGCGCTGGACTGTCCGCCGGCTGCCGCGCCGGGGCCGCCCATGGCCCTCTGGAGGAGACGGCGCCGCGGCGGACGAACAGTAGCCGTGACGCAAGCCGGGACACCACGATGCCCGCCGGCGGCGATTCCGCGCCGCCCTCCGGGGAGCGATGACGATGAGCCCGCACATGCCGGTGACCCACACCTGTCGTCCCCTGTTCGCTGTGCCTCAGATTGTCGGTCTCCTCTGTCTGGCTGCGGCCTGCCCGGCCCGGGACATGAGCCTCGTCCGCGGCGGACGGCCCACCGCCGAGATCGTAGTGGGCCAGACCCCCTCTGCCCAGGCCCGCTCCGCCGCCGAGGAGCTGCAGTCATTCCTCCAGTTGATGAGCGGGGCGAAGCTCCCCATCGTGCCCTCCGCCGGCGGTCAGTACGCCGTCACGGTGCTTGTGGGCCATGCCGCGGCCGAGGCGGCCGCCGCGGAGGCGGGGCTGCGGGTTCCCTCCGGGCTTGGCGAGCGGTTTGATGATGAAGGCTACCTGGTGGCCACGCTGCCGGGAAAGCTTATCCTCGCCGGCAATGAGACCGACCCCTACGAGGGCACCTGGTACGCGGTGTACGACCTGTTGCACTCCCTGGGTTGCCGCTGGTACTTCCCCGGCGAGTTCGGGCAGGTTGTGCCCCCGGCGACCGACATCACCGTCCCTGCGGTATGCAAGACCGTTCGGCCGCAGCTTCGAGTGCGGGACACCTGGTACAGCGGGCATCTGGCCGTAACCGCCGAGCAATCCCGGGAGTTCGACACCTGGAAGCGGCGCAACCGCATGTCCCAGCGCAGACTGTGGGCCCACTGTGCCGACCCGGAGGCCAGGTTCCTGCAAAACCCCGTGGATGACAGCACCTATCGCCTCCTGCCCAGAGACAAGTACTGGGAGGGCCACCCGGAGTTCTACGCCATGACTCCCGGTGGCGGGCGGAATGACCGCTTCCTGTGCATGTCCAGTCCCGGGGCCCTGCAGGCGGCGGCCGACACCGTCTCGGAGCACTTCTCGGCCCACCCCGACCACCACACCTTCGCCTTCTCGCCCCCGGATGAGCCGGTCTTGTGCCACTGCCCCGACTGCACCGCCGCCATGCACGGCGGCTACGGGGCCGAGGGCAATGGCGCGGTGAGCGACGCCTACTTCGGCTTCGTCTTCCGTCTGGCCGACGAGGTGGCCCGGAGGGCGCCCGGCCGCTATATCACCACCATGGCCTACTACAACCGCTGCCGCCCGCCTGAGGGCGTTGAGGGCAAGCGCGACAATCTCCTGATCCAACTGGCCTCCATCCAGCAGTGCACCCTTCACTCCTATGCCGACGAGAGCTGCGCCTCGCGGCAGGAGTATGCGGCCATGCTGCGGCGCTGGCAGGAGCTCACGGCCGGACAGGTGTTCTACGAGTACGACCCTCACGACTGGTCGCACAGTCAGAGGCCGGCCTGGCGGTCGCAGGGGATCGCCGAGGACCTGCGCCTGCTTTTCGAGGGCGGCGGCTGGGGCTTCTCCAATGAGGGGCAGATGGCCTGGATGGCCACGGGCCTGAACTACTACCTGCGGGCCCGGCTGGCCTGGGACCTCAGCCAGGACCCGGCCCGGGAGATCGCCGATTTCTGCCGCCGGTTCTTCGGCCCCGCGGCCGAGCCCATGCAGCAGTATTACAGCAGCGTGGAGGGGGCCATCAGACACTGCCCCACCCACCTGCACGCCTTCTCCGCGCACAGTCGGGACGCGATCCCCGCCCTGTTCCCCGCCCATCTGCGTGCCCGCTGGGCCAGGCTGTTCGTCGAAGCCGCCGCGGACGCCACCGAGGAGCCCTTCGCCTCGCGGGTACGGGCCTTCCGCCTGCACTGCGAGCGCCTCGACGCCTTCGCCCGGTCGCTGGACGCCGCCGCCGCGGGCGACTATCGCACGGCGGCAAGACTGGCCGACAAGATGGTGCGGACCGTCGCCGACATGGACCAGAGCGCGCTCTTGCAGGACGCTGGTCCCTGGGGCGGTGCCTGCTCCGGCGGCGGGATGGGCGACTTCTTCCGTGACATCCTGCCCTGGACCGACGGCACCCTGGGGCACCTGAGAGAGGCGCTGCCCGATGTGGCGCTGTTCCGCACCGACCCGGCTTCCGAGGGCGTGGTGCAGCGCTGGGCGGTGGCGGACGCCGACGAGAGCTGGCGCCCGCTGCCAATGGCCGGAGCCTGGCAGCATAGCGGTATCTTGACCCCCGAGGGCCGGCCGTACACGGGCATCGCCTGGTACAAGCTGAGCGTCGACTTCGACCCGGGCCCCGATCCCCGTGTGGGTCTGTATGTCCCCGACCTCCGCGGCTCGGAGCTATGGCTGTGGTGCAACGGGGCCCTGGCGGGGTACATGAAGAAGGGTGACGGCGCTCCGGTCCTGGACCTGACGGGCAAGCTGAGTCCCGGACCCAATGCGCTGACCTTCCGCGTGGAGGGCACGGGCGGACTGGCGTTGCCTCCGTTCCTGTACACACCTACCCAGGCTCCGCTCACAGAATTGGCGTCGCTCCCGGCCCAGTGGCTCTTGCGAACGGACCCGGAGGACCGCGGGCGGACGGAGGGCTGGGCGCGTCCCGATCTGGATGAGAGCCAGTGGCGGGCCGTCCCCGTTCCGGCGGAGTGGGGCGAGACGTGGGTGGGTGACTATGACGGGGTGGCCTGGTACCGGGTGAGGTTCACGGTTCCGGCCGAGGCCGCAGGGAAGCGAATCGTGCTGCGCTTCGGGGCCGTGGACGAGGAGGCCTGGGTCTACCTGGACGGGGAGCTCGTCGGGGAGCATACAGAGGCCTCCACCGGCCGGACGGTACACCAGATCTGGGACAAGCCCTTCGACATCGAGCTGCCCGGCGCCGTGGCGGGACAGGAGCACCTGCTGGCGGTGCGGGTGGCCGATGCGACGATGGCGGGGGGCATCTACAAGCCGGTGAGGCTATACCTGGGTGGGGGGCAGTGAGAGGCGGAGCACCTCCGCCCGGCGCACAGGCCCGGCGGGAGTGTTTCCCTCGACCGTACATCGGCCACGCCGCAGGCCCTTGTTGTCCACCCGGCGAATCGGTCCTCAGATGCCGTCCTCCGGAGACCCCGCCATGGCCCACCGCCAACGCGTGCTCGCCGCGCTCTCCCATCAGGCCCCGGATCGGCTGCCCCGGGACTACTGGGCCACCGACGAGGTGACCGGCCGCCTGCTTTCGCACTTCGGATTGCCCGACAAGGAGGCGCTGCTGCGTCGACTCGGCATGGATCTGCGCTATGTCGAGGGCCCGGCTTTCGTCGGTCAGAGTCTCCGCCGGCACGAAGACGGCAGTACCGAGGACCTCTGGGGTGTGCGCCGGATGGAGAAGAGCGTGGCTCGGGGCGGCTACGAATGGACCTACAAGCATGTGGTGCAGGCCCCGCTGTCCAGGGCCCGGACGGTGCGGGACATCGACGGCTACGACCGTTGGCCCAGCGCCGACTGGTGGGACTATTCCCAGGTTGCCCGGCAGTGTGCCGCCCACACCGGCTATGCGGTGGTCAACGCCGGTGACCGCCTGGACCGCACGGCGCAGCTCAAGCCCATGATGTACCTCCGAGGCATGGAGCAGACCTACATCGACCTCGCGGTGAACCAGGACATCGCCGAGGCCATCATCCGGCACATTGTGGAGTACTTCCTGCAGTACAATCAGAGGGTCTTCGAGGCGGCCCGGGCGGACGAGGGCCGGGGCATCGACATCTTCATGATGGGCGACGACTTCGGCACTCAGCAGGGCGCGATGATGAGCCTGGAGACCTGGCGCCGGTTCTTCCGGCCGGGCTTCGCGGCCTACATCGAGCTTGCCCATCGCCACGGCCTGAAGGTGATGCACCACACCTGTGGCAGTGTGGTGGAGCTGATCCCCGAGTTCATCGACTGCGGCCTGGACATCCTCCAGTCCCTGCAGCCGCAGGCGGCCGGCATGGACCTGGGCGCCTTGCGCAGAAGGTACGGCAGGCACCTGTGCTTCCACGGCGGGCTGGACATCCAGGGCGTCTTGCCCCACGGCACCCCGGAGCAGGTGAGACGGCACGTGCAGGCGCAGATCGCGGCCGCCGGCGACGAGGGGGGCTACATCCTCTGCACCGCCCACAACCTCCAGCCGGATACGCCCACAGAGAACCTCCTGGCCCTGTTCGAGGCGTACGAAAAGTACGGGGCCTGACGGCTCACCGCCCCAGAAGCAGCCTCCCCGTTTCGCCGGCAACCCGCAGCTCGATCGCGTCGCCCAAGACCCGAACCTCCTGCCCGTATCCCACATCCCGCAGAGTGTCGGCTCCCTCCCACGGAATCGTGATCGCCACCTCCCACGGCAGCGGGTTGACCACGGCAATGCCGTGCTCGAAGGCCCGCCACCACGCGCCCGCCGTCACCTGCACCGGCCCGGCGGGCGCGCCCAGGCGCGCCGCGTACAGCTCGCCCGAGAAGCCCTGCGCCACCTCGATCTCCAAGAGCCCCAGGCCGTCGGCCCACAGGAAGCCCGATAGCGCGCCGTAGGCCCGAGAGAGCAGGGCGGCGTCGCGCAGCTCTTCCGCCGAACCCTGCCCGAAGTACGGGAGCATCACCGGCACCTTGCCGTGGGCGACGGCCTCCGCATACCGGCGCAGGTTCCACTCCAGCTCCGGCCAGGGTTGGCGCAGCGTCGGGGTCTCCGAGCTGTAGGGGTAGGCCTCCAGCATCTGGCCATCACAGTACGCCCAGTGTGAGGGCAACATGCCGGTGCAGGTGTTTTGCACCACGACCCGATCCTCGCCGTAGCTCTTGACGGCCTCGTAGACGGCGCGCAGCACGTCCTCATAGGCCTCGGTATTGGTCCAGTCAGGGTTGGGATGCGTGTGCTTACCGAACTTCGGGCCATGGCACTCCACGGTGGGTCCGGACAGATCGATGAACACCCCGTCGTAGCCCAATTCCATGAGCATGCGGACCTGGCGGACCGCGGCCTGTCTCAGGCCCGGCTGATGCAGGCAGGTGTTCAGGAGCCCCGGGTGCCCGTGCTCCAGGCCCCAGCCGTCGTGCTGCGGCCCGCCCTCCCCGTCGATGCAGACCCAGTCCGGGTGGTCCTTGAGGTCGCGGCTCTCATTGTCGAGGGACTCCGTCCATTCCGTGTACAGCGCACCTCCCCGGGCCACCTGGAGCGCGGTGTCCAGCAGGCAGGTGTAGACCACGTAATGCAAGAGCCTCACACCCCGCGCGTGGCAGCGGTCCAGCGCGGCCTTGTCCGGCGTGCTGCCGACGATGAAGGGGAAGCCGGCCAGTTTCTCCCCAACGGCTTCGTCGGTCCAGAGGGCTTTGTTGCGGTAGTACAGGTTGTAGACCTCGGCCTGTCGGAGCCAATCGGGCGCCGGGCGGCCATAGTCCACCGGGGGCGCGGGGAGGCTTCCGGGGCAAAGAGCGGGCACGGCGGCCCGCCGCGCCGCGAGGCTTACTCTCTGGGCCGCCGCGGCGTCGGCCACCGCCGCCAGACCGAAGGAGCAGTCCAGGGAACTGCAGGGATCGATGAGGTTCGATCGCGGCACCGCGTGGAGAAACGCCGCCCCCGCTTCTCCGGGGGCGCGCCCGGCCACGGTGGTGGGCAAGATCGCCACCCCGTCTGCCGCGCGGGGCACAAACCACCACTCCCGCCACGGCATGCCGTCCCACTTTGCCACCTTGTAGTCTATCCGCGTCGGGCCACCCTGTTCGGGGGCGAAGTAGTGCTCGGCCGACAGATCGCTTTGCCAGTAGTAATACTGGCCTCGCGACTGATCCAGCACCCGCAGCCGGCTGGTGACAAACACCGCCTCCACCCCATCGTAAGCGCTAAGCGACAGCGAGAGCTCTCGCTGCTGCTTCACGGGATAGCTGACCGTCACCGCCACCTTGCCCGCGACCCGTTCCCAGACGGGCTCGACGCCGGAGGGCTCCGGCGCCGTCCAGCCCCCATCAAGCTGCAGGTTGGGGTGCAGGGAGATCGCCCCATCGGCGGTGCGCAGAGTGAGGGTGGCGTTGTCCAGGGAGGCGGATAGA
>CAZXDD010000066.1:0-19427 GCA_964639415.1 uncultured Armatimonadia bacterium | reverse complement strand
CAGGTCGCCGCCCTACAACGGCTAACGGCGCCTCACCCCCGGCCCTTCGGGCCCGCCCGTCTCTCGGCGTCTCTCCGAGCCGCTTGTACTCCGCGATACGGCCGCGGAGACGGGAGGAGGGGGCAACGGCCAACGACGCTGCTGGCCTCAGACCTCCAGCAGGTACTCCCGTGGCACCATGTTCCCCACGTTCAGCAGCAGGGCCGGGTCCAGGGCCTTCTTCGCCCGGGCGATCTGCAGCAGACCCTCCTTGCCGTACATCAGCTCCAGATACGGGAGGGCCTTGCCGTCGATTGCGATGGTCTTCTTGCCCACACCGTGCTCGCCGGAGATGGTGCCGCCGCACTCGATGGCGAGCCGGGCCAACTCCGCGTACAGCCCCCTGGCCGCCCGGCGCTCATCCTCGGTATGGGTGATGAAGTTCACGTGCAGGTGGTAGTTGCCGATGTGCCCGAACATGAGATAGTGCTTGCCTTCCCGCGGGAATCGGGCGGCGAACTGCTCTCCGGCCTCGTGGTAGGCGGCCAGCATGTCGGCGAACTTGTGGGCAGGCACGACCAGATCGGTGCCCAGCTTCAGGCTGCCCTGGCGGCGCAGGTAGCTGTTGATGCCCTCGGGCAGCAGGTGGCGGAACTCCTTTTGCTCCCTCTGATCCTCCGGGGTCTCGGCGAACCAGTCCTCCACGCAGCCGTGGGTCTCCAGCGCCTCCAGGAGGGGCTCGAGTTCGTCCACCTCGCCACAGACCTCCACATAGGCGGCGGTGTACTCCTTGCCCTCCGTGAGCGGATGCTCCATGAACCCGATGGAGTTTTGGTCGAAGAACTCGAGGGACAGCACCTCCATCGCCCCGGAGAGCCCGGCGGTGCGCATGTCATCGACGAAGCCGAGAGCCGCGGTCTCCTCCTCGAAGAACGCGATTTGGCTCACGAGGTTCTCCGGCCGCGGCGCGAGCCGGACTTTGGATTCGGTGATGACGCCCAGCAGCCCCTCGCTGCCGACGAAGAGGTCCACGAGGTCCATATCGGGGGCCGCATAGAGCCCGGCGGCGTTCTTCACCTGCGGCATTTCATAGGTGGGTACCGGCACCTCGTAGGACCGCCCCGAAGCTCCGGTGAAGCGCAGGGCGCCTTCGGCGGCCGCGTACTGCCCCCGGTCGACGGCCAGGATATCGCCGTTTGGCAGGACCACACGCAGGCCCAGCACCCAGTCGCGGGTGGGGCCATAGCGGAAGGTACGGGCCCCGGAGGCATTGGTGGCGATGGTTGCTGAGCAGAAGGCGCTCAGCTCGGTGGGGTCCGGTGGGTAGATGAGGGCCTCGGGAAGCATCTTGTCCAGCAGCTCGAGAGACAAGCCGGCCGGGACAACGGCCTCGGCGGCCTCCTCATCCACGTGAATCGCGAACTGCTGCCCGAACTGCTCGAGCGTTACCGTCTCCCCGCAGGGCGTCAGCGGAGAACGCAGGTCGCGGGCACTGAGCACGACGCCGCCCTCCACCGCCACCCGCCCGCCGTTGATCCCCGTTCCCGCGCCGGAGAGAGTCACCGGCAGACCTGCCTGTCCCGCCTCCTCCAGCCCCCGGGCCACATCGGTCTCGGTCTCGGGGAAGTAGACGGCCTGCAGGTCGCGGGCGTGAAACAGGCCGCTTTCGTCGGTCTCGAACTCGCTGAGCACATCCGGCTCGGTACGTTTGGTCAGCACGGGTATCACCTATGTCGCGGTTCGTGTGGTAAAGGACGGTAACGGTCGTTCGCCGTCCCGGCTTCCGCCCCGGCGAGGGGTAACGGCCGGCGGCGAACGGCGGGCGGGCCTGGAGAGCCTGTCGGCTAAGTCAATTGGGCCGCCTACGTGCCTCGTTGCCATAGCTCGGAACGCGTAGGATGAGTGTCGTCATGGTCTCATAGACGTGCTGCCGCCGCATTGAGGACGCGTTCACCCACAGGACGTCACTCACCTGCGCGCATCCGAGGGTCCGAAGGGACTTTGTCGACAGGCTCTGGAGCCCCACCGGCACGGTGGTTCTCGGTCGCGTGTGCCTACGGGCCGAATGGTGCCCGGCCGACGGCGAACGGCAGGCGGGCCCGCTTCACCGACGGGGCGCCCTACGGTACGATGATCGCCTTCACCGTCCGCCCATTGCGCACGGCGTCCAGGCCGGTCTGGATCTGGTCGAGGCCGAAGCGGTGCGTGATGAGGCTCTCCACCTGTATCCGCCCTGAGGCCAGCAGCTCCAGGGCGCGGCTGTCGGTGAGTGGATTGGTGAAGGTGCCCTTGATGGTGATCTCGTAATGGTAGATGTCGAAGGGCCTGATCGGCACTTGGAGCTCCCGGGGGCAGACGCCGAAAAACAGCAGTGTGCCGCCCTTTCGTACCAGCGGGAGTGCCGCCTGTGCGGTGACGGCCAGGCCGGCGGCCTCGATCACCACGTCCGCCCCCCCGGCGGTGAGGTCGCGAACGGCTCGGGCAAGGCCGTCGCCCAGGGCGGCCGGATCCAGCACTTCGTCGGCGCCACAGGCCAGGGCCAACTCGCGCTTGGTCTCTGCCGGCTCGCTCACGATCAGTGTGGTCGCCCCGGTGTAACGGGCGATCTGGCACAGGATTAGGCCGATGCTGCCCCCGCCCAGGATCACCACGCTGTCGCCCGGTCGGACGCCGGCCACATCGATGCCGTGCAGACAGCATGAGACCGGCTCCATCATCGCCCACTTCTCCGCGTGCCCCGCGTCTCCGGCCGGCACGGGCAGGGCCAGCTCAGAGGAAACCCTGCATAGTTCCGCGAAGCCACCGTCGTAGGTGACGCCGCAGGCCGTCATGTTGTCGCACAGGTGGAACAGACCGCGGTAGCAGTACGAGCAATGTCGACACGGGGTATTGGGGTTCACGGCCACGATGTCGCCGACCTGCAGATGCGTCACCTCGGCGCCGGTCTCCACCACCTCGCCGCAGAACTCGTGGCCGGCAATCACGGGATAGCGCGCGTCGAACCGGCCCTCTTCGATGCGTAGGTCGGTGCCGCAGATGCCGCAGGCGCGCACGTCGATGAGCACGTCGTTTCCGGCAATACGCGGAACCGGTACGTCCCGGACGACGATATCGGACGGGCCCTGGAATACCGCTGCTTTCATGGCGGTGTAGCTCCCGGATACGGGGATGGCAAGTTGGCGGCAACACAGGCGTTACTTCGTTACCGATGCGGCGAAGCCCTTCGCCGGAACCCGCCGCCCGCCGGTCCCGTCTAACCGCCATTGCCTGCTGCATCTCCGATGAATCGAGGGGAGACAATACCATGACGATGAGGGGATTGGCGAGGATGATCACAATCGGTGTTGGTGCCATGGTGCTGGCGGCCGTGGTGTGCCTGCTCCCACTGCTCTCGGTTGCGGAGGGCCAACCGGCCCCGATAAGCCCGCTGGGGGTCAGGGTTGTCGGACCGAAAGATTGGCTGGTCGGCAGCTCCGGCGCGCTGCGCGTCGTGGTTACCGACCACGCTCAGGACCAACCGGCCCGTCGCGCCCGTGTGCGCATCGGCCTCCAGGCCCAGCAGGACGGGGCCACGACAAGGCTTTTCGAGGGCCGCACGGACGCCTACGGCACGCTCCAGGCCGGGTTCGACGTCCCGGAGCTTGAGCCCGGCACCTACGCCTTGACGGTGGCCGCCTCGTGGCGCGGACAGACCGATGAGGTGACCCAGCCCGTGACGCTCAAGCGAGCCACACAGGTGCTGCTCACCACCGACAAGCCCATCTACCAGCCCTCGCAGGTGATCCACCTGCGGGCCCTGGCCCTGAAGCGGCCGAGCCTGAAGGCCATGCAGGACCAGGAGGTGACCCTCGAGGTCTCCGATGCCAAGGGCAACAAGGTCTTCAAGCAAACGGGAAAGACCAATGACTTCGGGATTGTCTCGGCGGACTTCCAGCTCGCCGACCAGGTCAACATGGGCGCCTACAAGCTTCGCGCCCTCGTGGGCGAGGACACAGCCGAGAAGACGGTCACCGTCAAGCAGTACGTCCTGCCCAAGTTCAAGGTGGCAGTCTCCACCGACCGCGGCTACTACCTGCCCGGGGACAAGGTGGAGGGCAAGGTGCAGGCCGACTACTTCTTCGGCAAGCCCGTGTCCGAGAGCGCGGTTGCCATCAGCGTGAAGACCTTCGACGTGGACTTCACCGAGATCCAGCGCATCTCCGGGGAGACCGACGCGGAGGGCACCTTCACATTCGACTGCAGGCTCCCGGACCACTTCGTGGGCCAGCCGCTGGAGCAGGGCCAGGCGTTCTTCCAGCTCGATGTGGAGGTCACCGACAAGGCCGAGCACGCGGAGAAGGCCGTGCACACCTCCACGGTGGCGGCCAGCGCTCTGGTCATCAATGCGGTTCCGGAGGCGGGCAAGCTGGTGGGGGGCGTCGAGAACGTGATCTACATCATGACCTCGCTGCCTACTGGGGAGCCCAGTCCGGCCGCGGTGCGCGTCGGGGGTTTTCGCGTTGGCGATAGCCAGTTCGAGCTATCTCGCAGCGACTTCCGCACCGACGAGCTGGGGATCGCTGAAGTCCCCGTTTCGCTGCCTGGGGACCTGGCGCTGCCGATCGACCGCAATGTGCCGCCCTGGCGGCGAGGTTCGCGGCCCTCGGTGCCCTCCGCCCAGATGGACGTCTCGGCCCGACTGCCAAACGGCACGGTGGTCGACAAGACGGTGGAACTCAGCCTCTTCGACGAGACCGCCGAGGGCCTGCTGCTGCGCCTCTCGCAGCCCTTGGCCAGGGTGGGACAGAGGATCGAGGCGACGGCGCTCACCTCGGCCGATTCGGGCACCATCTACTTCGATGTGGTCAAGGACCGCCAGACCATGCTCACCCGGGCCGCGGACATCCGCGACGGCAAGGCCACCGTGGACCTGCAGATGACGCCCGAGGTCAGCGGTACCGTATACGTCAGCGCGTACCGGATCATGCCCAGCGGCCAGATCGTGCGCAGCGTCCGGCCCATGTTCGTCCAACCCGCGGGCGACCTGCGCATCGACATCGAGGCCGACGAGGACACCTACCTGCCCGGAGAGGAAGCGAAGCTCGCCTTCTCCGTCGCCGACGCCGCGGGACGGCCTGTGGCGGCGGCTCTGGGCATCAATGTGGTGGACGAGAGCGTGTTTGCCCTTCAGGAGCTGCAGCCGGGCATGGAGAAGGTCTTCTTCTACCTCGAGCAGGAGCTGATGAAGCCCCGCTATGAGATCCACGGCTTCGAGTTTCCCACCCTCATCACCGGCGTGGAGCCGGTCCGGCGGGAGGAGCCGACCGACACCACGCGGGCGGCGAGAGTGCTCCTGGCAAGTGTGGAGGTCCCCGACCTGAGCACTTTCGAGCAGGACACGTATGTGGCGCGGGTGCGCGAGGCCCGGACGACGTGGGCCGAGGACATGCGCACCCAGGTGGAGCGGATTGCTCGGGCGATTGAGCAGTACCGCGAGAAGACCGGCGGATACCCGCCACAGGACAAGGGCGTTGAGGCCCTCCTGGCCTCCGGGGCTATCACCCGCGGCCAGCTCAAGGACCTCTGGGAGAAGGATCTGGTGCTCAAGCCCGGCGGATGGGACGACGAGCAGATGCAGTGGGTTGTGGTGATCTCCGCCGGGCCTGATGGGAAGGTCGGCACCGCGGACGATGTGATCATGTCCTCCATGTACCCCGGGCGAGCTTTCGACAGTGAGGAAGAGACCTCGGCGTCGCGCATGCTTGATGAGCAGATCGTCTTCCGCGCGGCGGTGCCGATGGGTGCGGCCGCTCCCGGCGCGGCCAAAGGCGATGCGGTGGGCATGGAGATGGACGCGGTGGCCGCACCGTCCGAGAGCGCGGCGGGGGACGGCAAGCCTCAGGTGCGGATCCGCGAGTACTTCCCTGAGACTCTGTTCTTCGAGCCCAGCCTCATCACAGACGAAAAGGGCAAGGCCACGCTGACCTTGCCCATGGCCGACTCCATCACCACCTGGCGTCTGGCGGCTCTTGCCAACAGCGCCGTGGGACAGCTTGGCTCCACGACCAAGGGTCTCCGCTGCTTCCAGGACTTCTTCGTCGACATCGACCTGCCCGTCTCGCTCACGCAGAACGACCAGGTCTCCATCCCGGTGGCCGTCTACAACTACCTCCCCGGCGAGCAGGAAGTGCGCCTGGAGCTCACCAGGGACGACTGGTTCGAGTTGGAGGGCGCCCCCTTGCAGACCCTGCGCATCGCCGGCAACGAGGTGGATGTCCGGTACTTCACCCTCAAGGTCAAGAAGATCGGCGACCACCCGCTCACGGTGCACGCCTACGGCTCGAAGATGAACGATGCCATCAAGCGCAGCATCCAGGTGGTTCCGGACGGGAAGCTTGAGGAGACCACCGCCAACGGCCGCCTCAAGGGACAGGTGGAGGAGACCATCACACTGCCAAAGGGCGCCATCGAGGACGCCAACCGGCTGATGGTCAAGATCTACCCCGGCGTCTTCTCCCAGGTGGTGGAGGGCCTCGACAGCATCCTGCGCATGCCCTTCGGCTGCTTCGAGCAGACCTCCTCGGTCACCTGGCCCAACGTGCTGGTGGTGGACTACATGAAGACCACCGGGCAGGGCACCCCGGAGACCCGCATGAAGGCCGAGGGCTTCATCAATACGGGCTACCAGCGCATGCTCGCCTACGAGGTGCCGGGCGGGGGGTTCTCGTGGTTCGGCGATGCTCCGGCCAACAAGCTCCTCACCGCCTACGGGCTCATGGAGTTCCACGACATGTCCGCGGTGCACAACGTCGACCCTGACGTCATCACCCGCACCCAGCAGTGGCTACTTTCGCAGGCCGATGCCGATGGGGTCTACAAGCGGGATGAGAACTACTACCACGCCGAGACCTGGAGCAAGATGCAGGTGGAGGACCTGCTGCCTACGGCCTACGTGGTCTGGGGGCTCACGCACACCGGCTGCAAGGACGCTCGCATCGAGGCCAGCGTCAGCTACATCCGGAGGAACTGGAGGAAGGCCAAGGAGCCCTACACGCTGGCGATCGTGGCCAACGCGCTGGTCGGCGCCGACGCTGTCCTGCATGAGGGCGAGGCCGACGACACTACCCTGCAGGTGCTCGAAGCCCTCGTGGGAATGGCCAAGACCGATGCCGAGAGCATGTGGTGGGCCTCGGAGATCAGCGGGGTCACCAACAGCACCGGCAAGTCGGCGGACCTCGAGGCCACCGGCATGGCCGTCCTGGCCCTGATGCGCAGCGGGCTGTACAGCGAGGAGGTCACTGCGGTCCTCAACTACCTGGTCTCCACCAAGGACCCCAGCGGCACCTGGTACTCGACCAATGCCACCATCCTGGCTCTCCGGGCGCTGACGATGGCCCAGAAGGGCGCCACGGGCCGAACCGACGGTGAGGTTACCATCACCGTCAATGGGCAGCGTGTGACGGGCTTTGCCCTGACGCCCAAGGACGCCGATGTGGTGAGGTTTGTCGATTGCACGAAGGCGGCCAGGGTGGGTGAGAACCAGGTCGCGCTAAGCTTCGCGGGCGAGGGCAGTGCGCTGTATCAGGTGGTGGGTAGCTACTACATGCCGTGGAAGGCCATCGACCGTCCGGATCGTGAGCCGCTGACCATCGAGGTCGAGTATGACAAGACCTCTCTGGCCAAGGACGACACGGTGACGGCCAACGTGACGGTAAGGAACAACACCCCGGCCACCACCAGCATGGTCGTGGTGGACCTGGGCATCCCTCCGGGGTTCACAGTGGACGGTGGCGAGTTCGCCGAGCTGGTGGGCTCCAAGAAGATCGACCGCTATAGCCTCACCGGCCGCCAGGTCATCATCTACCTGGAGAAGATGACCCCCAACCAGGAGATCCGCTTCAGCTACCCGCTGAAGGCCCGGTTCCCGCTGAAGGCCAAGACGCCGCAGAGCACGGTGTATGAGTACTACAATCCGGATAACCGTGCCGAGGCCGAGCCGGTGGACATCGAGGTGACGGAGGGGTAGCGCCGGCGCGGCCGTCCGCCGTCGAGCCGTCCGCCGTTGGGCTGTTCTCCCCCCTCCTCCCGTCTCCGCCGGTTCCCGCCTTGCGGGACGGAGTAAGGGAGAGGGGGGTGAGGCGATGTCGCGAAGGCGGGCCGGGTGTGCAGTCGATGCGACGCTTGCGTCGCCCGCACACCCGGCCCCGTCCGTTGTAGTTGACCCGTCTGCCGTCGCTTGGAGCGCAGGCGTCTCGCCTCGCTACCTCAGCACTTCCCCGATCGCCTGAAGCGACCTTGCCCCCACCGACGCCGGGATGTTCTCCGTCACTCCGATCACGAAGCCGGAGCCATCGCCCGCCTGCCGCACCAACTCCTCCGTCGCCCGCTTGATCTCCTCCGGTGGTGACAGGTGCACCGAGGAAGGGAAGTTCAGCCACAGCGCCTTGCCCGGCCAGCGCTCGCGGGCCTCGGCGACGGAGAGGTTCGCGTCCGGTGGCGGGGTGAAGGCCTCGATCACCGGCAGGCCCGTCCGCGCCACCTCGTCGGCGATCTGCCGAAGCATGCCGTCCATGTGGGTGACCGGGAGCTTGCTCGCGGGCAGGAGGATGTCGCAGACCATCTCGTAGTACGGCTGCAGGTACTTGCGGAACGCCGGAGGCCCCGTCATCTCTCCGGTGATGTTGTCCGGGATCCAGATCACCCGGGCCTCCGAGGCCGCCGCCATCCGCATGATCCGTTCCGACTGCTCGAACATGGCATCCAGTACGCCCGCAACGGCCTCCGGGGCGTCGATCATATCCAGCGCCATGCGCTCCATCCCTGCGTACTCGATCCACAGTCGCTGGAAGGGGGTGCGGTTGGTCCAGGCAATGACCACTCCGCCGTCGCCCACGGCCTCCCGCGCGGCCGTGTAGGCCTCCGGGTGCGGAGTGAGAGTCGTGTGGCGGATGAGCTGCTCGACGACGGCGTAGTCCTCGGGCCCCTTGATCCAGTGCTCCTTCGTCCACGAGCTGCCGTAGCCCGTCTCCGTGTGGGCGAGCTGGGTCAGTGTGCCCCACGGGGCGGTCATCCTCGTCTCTCGCACACCCGGCGAGACCTCGACGGCCGTGGTGGACACCCCCGGCGTCTCGGCGTGGTACAGGGCGGCGCTCTGGACCGGGAGCAGATTGGGGATCCTGTCGGCTCCGGGCGGCATCAGTCCGGTGTAGCAGGTGAATGGGACGCGGTCGGCCTTGCCGCCGCGCAGGACGTTGAGCAGTTGCTCGCGAGGGGTCATCGGCGGTCTCCTTGTCGTGGGGGGGGATGGTGACGGTGAAGGCCGGATGCGCCACCGGCCATGGCGCGAATCGCGCCCTCGAGCCACTCGGAGCTACCACTGCACACTCGTGATGTGCTCAAACGCCGCGCGGTAATCCTCCTCGGTCTGCAGATGCTCGATCATCAGCGGCACCTCCCCCGGCAGCCTGTCCAGCTCCCGCAGGTAGGTGGCGTAGTCCAGTACCCCCAGGCCGGGGCGGACCTCCTCCAGGTGCACCGTGAGACGCTGCGAGAGCCGGATGTCCTTGGCATGGCAGCTTCGGATGTGTGGCCCGAGCCTGTCGAAGCACTCCTGCAAAAGGCCCGTGGTGTTGTAGTACAGGGCGGGGCTGCTGATGATGTTGACCGGGTCCAGGTGGACGCCGAAGCGCTCGCGATCCACGGCCGCCAGCAGCCTCTCGTAGCTGTCCACCGAGTCGGGGAACATCCAGGGCATGGGCTCGAGGGTGTAGTAGGTCCGGGTGGGCTTGACCGCATCGATGATCTTGCGGGTGGTCTCCACCACGAGGTCAAAGGTCTCCGGCGTCAGGTTCCCGGGATGGTGGCCGTCCCAGGGCTCGCCGAGATTGCCCGAGATGTTCACGCAGCAGCGGGCGCCCACGCGGTCGGCAAGCTCAAGCCGCGCCTGACACAGCGCCAGAGCCTCCTGCGCCGCCCGGACGTCGGGCCCCATGGGGTTGCTCCAGGCGCCCACCTCGGCGATGACGATGTCCGCGGCCTTTGCCGCCTCCTGGTAGGCGGCCACCAGGTCATCGGCAGCGGTCTCGTTCAGAGGGAAGTAGGCCGCCGTATAGCCGCGGCTCTTGTGCTCGGCAACCCAGGCGGCGGGGTCGCCGGGATCGGGGACGGGTGCTCCAATGCGCATGGTGATCTCCTGTTGTTGGTGGGCAATGTGGGCGGTCCGGGCGGCGACGGTGGCGGTTCCGGAACCTGCCGGAACTCAGGACGGTGCCGGGCCGTGGGGTTACCCGCCCAGAAACTCGCGGCCAAACTCGATGGCGTACTGAAAGAAGACCTCCGCGTTCTCGTCCGGCGTCCCGGGCAGGATGCTGCTGGTGGGGGCGATGATGTGGCCACGACCGGGGCCTGCCAGCTCATAGGACCGCTGGATGGCGCGCTTCACATCCTCCGGGGTCCCATAGGGGAAAGTGGAGGTCACCGAGACGCAACCCCAGACGGCGATGGGCCGGCCCTGCTTGTCCTTGAGCTTGACGATCTCGGCGTAGTCGACCCCATGCTCTTCCTCGAAGCCCTGCAGGCCGATCACCCCGAGGTCCATGATCTGGGGCAGGATGGGGCGGATGTCGCCGTCGCAGTGCCAGATCACGCCCACGCCGCCCCCGATCAGCGGCTCCATGGCCCACTTGAGCTCCGGAAAGTAGATCTCGCGCAGCATCGCCGGCGACATCAAGGGCCCGTTGGCGCCACAGATGTCCTGACCGCCGTAGACGAAGGGGGCGATGCCGTGCTTCTCCACGGCCAGCAGGATGGCGTAGTTGGCCAGGCGACCGTTGAGGGCCGAGTAGTGATAGTACCGGCGCATGGCTTCCGGGGCCATGGCGGCGGCCGTCAGATAGTTCTCATATCCCCAGAGGCTGTAGGGGCCCATGAAGTCCGACTGGCCGAAGTCGCCGATCACGAGCACCTCGGGGCCGACCAACTCCAGACGGGCGCGGAGCGTCTCGGCGTACGCCGCGGCGGCCTGCTCGAGGTTGAAGTCCCGCTCCACCTCCGCGTCCTGCGGGAGGGCGTCGATCCAGCGCAGGACGTCTTCGGGGCCCCTGAAGCCGGAGAGCTCGTGCTGACCGGTGGCGTGCATGATGTGGCCCTGCTCCAGGCGCCGGTGGCTCTCGGTGGGGAAGTACCACTGGGGGATGAAGTTGGTCCCCACGCGGTGGATGAAGTCCAGAAACACGCTCTGAGGGTCTGACCAGTAGTCCCGGCCGGTGACCTCACTCATATAGCTGGACCCCGTGAGCCAACCACTGGTCATGGCGGGGTAGGGCACGCGCTCACGGTGCAACGTCGCCAGCGCAATCTCACGGCCATTCATCGTCTGAGGTCTCCTGTCCTGTCGGAGCTTGCGTCTCCGGTCGTACTCCGCCGTTCTCAGTGCTCGCCCTGTCTCCGTGGTCAGACGTTTCCGTTCTCCGTGGAACTCCGTGCTCTCCGTGTCTCCGTGGTGAGGTTTTTCCCGGCCGTGCTCCGCCGTTACTCCCCGACCCGGACCACGGCGCCGGTGAACGGGTCCTCCCTCTGGAGGCGGTCGGTGTCGGCGATGTGGTACTCATCGGTGTAGCGGTAGCGCAAAGACAGTTGCCAGATGCCGGGCTCGGGGCGGTCCCATGTGAGCGTCTGTTCGGCCGGCGCCGATGAGTTCACGACGACACAGCGGTCCGCCCGGTCTCGCACGAGGGACGACTTCGGCCCTGTGACGAACTTGCCCTCCCACAGCGGGAGGACGATCTCGTCGCCGCCGGCCGCAGGGCTCAGAACCAGGGCCGTGTCCTCCAGCCAGTCGTTGCCTTCATCCCCCTCGACTCTGGTGATGACCACCGACATCGCCAGTGGCTCCCCGGCCCGCGGATGGGCGGGGAGAGTGACGGCGCCCTGCAGCTCGATCCACTTCTCCTGGTCGTTGACCCCCAGAAAGCCCTCAAGGAGGTCCTGGCTCACCAGTTCGGCGAGACGGCGGAGATGACTGTCCTCATTGGTCTGGCCGGCCAGGCGCACCGTGTGGGAGTGCCAGTCGCCGGTCATCTGAGGATGGGTGACATCGCAGGTGACCGTCACACAGCCCTGAGCATCCAGGGACGAAGGCCAGACATCGAGCTGCGGTGTCCCGGCGGAGGCGACGATCTTGCGCAGGATCTCGTACCGCCCCCGGCCGGTCCGGGTGGCCGGTGCCCACAGGACGCCTTCGCCCCGCTGCTCCAGGAAGCGCTTGGGGTTGGCAAAGCTCACCCATACGCTCGCATCCTGTGGGTCTCCGAGCTCGTCTCTGATCAGGACGGTGGCGCGGAGCATGTCGTCGCTGTTGTAGGTCTCCTTGTCCGTGCTGACCTCGGCCCGGAGACGGGGGGTCTCGGCGGGGCGCGGGGAGGCGGCGGAGGCGGTGGCGTTGGCCACTACCCGGAACAACCGCTCCAGGCCGCAGGCGGTGTCACGGTCGTAGGTGGAGTGGATGATGCCACCGCGATTGGTGTTCCACAGTGCGACCGCGGCGCCCTGCAGGTCCGCACCGAAGGCCCAGTGGCGGCCGGCATCCGCCTGCACGGATGCGACCACAGCTCTGCCCTCGGCGTCGGCAACGGCCACCTTCCAGGCGGGGCCGAGGCCAAGGGTCGCCGTCTCGGTGGCGGCCTGCCACTGGGGGCTGTCGGGCTTGATCTTGCCGAACCCGGCCCCCGTCTCGGCGGCGACGTTCCCCATGTTTGGGACCTCCAGTGGCCTGGAGGCCCACGGGGCCACGGGTAGGGGGCCGGTCATGGGCACGGGGTCGGCGAGCGTGACGCCCAGATCGGCGGCAATCCGCGGGTTGGCGCGGAGTGTCGGAGCCGACCAGATCGTGGTCAGACCCTGGTGGGCGAGCGTCTGGACCAGATCGGCCTCCTCGGGCTTAAGTTCACGAGAGGCGGCCAGGAGGAGTACGCTGAGGTCGGCCCAGTGTGGGCCCAGACGCCCCTGCCGGTCCAGTAGCTCGGACCGGCTCAGCGAGGTGCGCAGGTCATCGCGGCCGAGAAGCACCGAGCGCGTGGGCAGCTCCAGCACATAGCGGGTGAAGGCCCTGGCGACGTTGGCGTCATCGTCCACCAGGGCCAGGGCGCGGCGACACGTGGCGTGGCGGGCCCGCAGCTCGCGCAGGCCTCCGGCCGCGGAGGTCAGACGGTTGAGGGCCTCGTGCATACCGGCCTCGTCGGCCGCCGTGATTGCCAGCAGCAGACCATCGGGGAAGTCGGGATTGACCCGGCGTTGGATCAGACCCTCTCCCGGAGGGGGAAAGCCCTCAGTGGTGCGACCGATCACCCGCAGCGCCTCCAGCCTCCGGATAGCGGCGGGCTGCCGGGCGCCGTAGCCTCCCACAAGGACCACACTGCCCGCTGCGGACACAGGCTCGGACGCAGACGGCATGGCTTGAACCGTCGCCGGTCTGCCCACCAGCCGGAGCAACCCGGCAATGGCATGGGCCACCTGCGCCTGACCGGGCTCGGAGCACACGCGCACCTCGCCCGGTGCGTTGCACAGGTCAAACAAGGGGCTCTCGAAGCCCTGCATCGCCCGGCGCGAGGCGGTGTCGGCCAGCAGGTCGGGCCAGATTGCCGGGTACCACGGGACCCCCTTTTGGTTGGACCACTTCCACTGTGCCCGCATCCTGCGGCCTTCCTCAATCGAGACCGTGGTGAGGTCCTCCACCGGCGTCACGACCCAGTTGAGGACGAACTCCGTGGACAGCACGGTCATCGGGGTGCGGAGCATGGTGTGGTAGTAGTCGGCGATGTACTGAGCCGCCCCCTCCTCATCAACCCCGGAGACCCCACCGGTGGACCACGAGTACTTCGGTCCGTTCCACTCCGTGACCCCGAAGGGCCTGGCGCTGTAGGTGGCATCCGTGCAGAGCGCCGCCAGGTCGCCGGTCATCGTGCACCGCCGACCCCAGTAGCGGCCGGTGTACTGGTTCACGCCGCTGTAGTCCTCGCGGGGTACCGGGTGCACCTCGTTATACGAAGCGGCCCGCACGTAGCCCAAAGGAAGGCGGGGCGACAGCTCCTGCCGGAGCACCTTGGTGGCCTCGTTGAAGGCGTGCCACAGGTCCCGGCCATAGGAAGCCGGCAGCCGGGCGCCCCACACATCCAGCTCCGCCTCGTTGCCCACCTCGAAGGCCAGGTTCATCGGATGATCGGCCAGCCGGCGGCAGGCACGCGCGGCCTGGCGGAAACCGCCGAAGTCGCCGTCGCTGGAGAGGTACGAGTCGATTGAGGCGTAGCGGGGACCCATGGCACTCACGCACGTCAGGCCATGGCCGGCCAGCTCGTCCGCCTGCGTGTCGGAGAGCGAGGCCAGGAAGGACCCGTAGGTGCGCTGGTAATCAAGCCACAGCTCCGAGAAGAGACTCTCGGCCTCAACGGGATGGCTGCGGGCCTCCGTGCACACCGTCCCCCGGGGGAAGTACGGCTGCCCGTTGACCACGAAGGTGAAATCCGTCGGGGCCCACGACCAGGCGTGGCGCATGGCCGCGGTCACGTCACTCTCGCGGATCTCGATGGTTCTGAAGGCCACGTACTGGGTGTAGCCGTCCAACGGTTTCCCGTCGCGGATGAGGAACGCCCAGACGCGGTACAGGTAGCGGCAGTCGGGGTACCACAGGTTGGGCGCCGGGACTTGCAGCGTCAGGTCAGTCGCCTCCGCACCGGGCGCGTGAGCGAAAGCCACCACCCGGCCTCCCGCATCGGTGACGCCAACCTGCACCGTATCGCCCGGTGCGGGAGAGAGCAAAGCGGTCAAGAAGTCGACCACGCCCGTATCCGCGGCGGCGTCGTGCCTGCTGCGCACCAGCACATCCAGCAGCTCCCCGTTGCTCTCCGCGGCGTCGGTCTTCAGTGCCGCGGCGAACTGCTGCGTCACCGCCACCGAAGCACCTCCCGGCTCCCGCGCGGGCGTTGGCCGCAGCGCGGCCAGTTGAGCCCACAGGAAGAACCGACGGCGCTCCGGATAAGCGTCGAGGTTGCGCTTCTGCCGGAGGATGGTTTCCAGCCGTTCCAGACACCTTCGCTGCAGTCCGGGCACCTCGGCGATCTCGGCGGCGTGTGCTCGGAGGGACTCCGGCTCCCGGGGCACGAGGTCTTCCGCCTCCTCCGCGGTCATCTGCCGCCGCGAGAGAAACTCACCGGCACCAACGGCGTCGCCGTAGGCGGCCTGGAGTGAGGGGAAGTCCCCGGGCTGCGATGACAGCAGCCTGTGCACGTCGGTCTCTAGCCTGTCCAGCATCCGCAGGCGATCTTGCCAGATCAGGCGTTGGATGAGCAGTTCGCGCGTCATGTCAAGCAGACGCAGGGAGCCGCTCTCGGTGTCCGGCACAGCCGCGGGCACTTCGCACTCCCGGAAGGAGAGCTCGTCGGCCCAGGCCCTGCCGCGCGGGCCGTCGCCCCTGATCCGCAGAGAAACCTGCACCCCGAGGGCGTCGGAGGGGCGGTCGCGGGGCGTGACGGCCAGCTCCAGGTAGGTCCAGGGGCTGCGCCCGCGGAGCGGCGAGGATTCGGAAAGCGACAGCCACTTGCTCTCGCCGAACCACGACAGGGCCAAGAAGGCGCTCTGGCCGCGGGTGAGCTCCGTGCGGACCCAGCCGGAGAGGACGTATGACCTGCCGGGCTCGACAGGCACCCGCTCGGAGTGCACCGCGGCGAAGAGGGTCCTGACCCCCGAGACCTCCAGGCAGCGCTCGCCGGCGTGGGGAGTAGTTGTGGACGATGTCGCCTCCCCGGCGCAGTCGCCCCAGTCGGTGGTGTGGAAGCCCTCCCAGCCGGCCGGCAGGCGCTCGTCCGCTGCGACAGCCTCGAAGCCGCCGTTGGTGAGCAACTCCGGGCCTGATGCGGTCACCCGGCAGACGGCGGGTGTGGCGAGGAGGCACAGCAGGAACGCCAGACCGGTGAGACCGGAAGCGGCAGGGAGCGCCAGGCGGCGGGAGGGCACGTCCGGAGCGGAGCAGAAGCGGCCGTTGAGCATCTGGGGATCCCTCCGGTCCTGCAGGACAGTGGGCGCCGCGCTTGCGCGCTCCGCGTTGGGCCGTGCATCCGGCCGCGGGGAGTGCCGAGGCGCAGACTGGGTCTCAGTTTCCCTGCGCGCACCGCCACACCTCCCGCAGACACGCAGACGCCCCCGGACAATAGGCCCGGGGGCGCGGAGGCGTATTCATGGAAGGCCGGGGCGCCACGGATACAGGGGCCGGGCCGGAAAGCATACATTCGCATGGGACTGTCATTCTGAGAGCGTCCGCTCCCGGCAAGAGCGGATCGAGGAATCCACCCGGCATTCAACGGGATTGCTCGCCCAAGCGGCACCTGTGCCGCCCGGGCTTGTGACGCAGGCGCTTCAGGATGGCATCTTCAGGGCGGAAGCGGGCTTCTCGCTCACATTCAGAACCCCCGACCTGCGCCTGCGAGGCGATGACTCTACCCGCCCGGGGCCGGCGGCGAGCGCTCACCTCTCCCAGCCCGCGCAGCGGGCGTCCGGGAGAGGTCGGCAGACCGGCCCGCTCCGCGGGTCCGGTCTGGCGGGTGAGGGCACGCCCTGTCGGGGAGCCTCCGCGCTTGCCCCGGGGACGCCTCCGCCACACCAGAAGACGAGACGCTTATCTCCCCCAAGGCCGGCCCGGCGAGGCCACTTCCGCCAGGGCTTTTTGCCGCCCCGGATATGGCGTGTCAGGAGTTCTGAGATCATGCACGAACGCATTGGAGCCACATTTGGCCACAATCGCCCCCGAACCGCTCGTCCCGCAAGGCGGGACCGTTCTCCCCCCTCTTCCCGTCTCCGCCTGCCGTCTGGCGGAGTATAAGCGGCTCGAAGAGACGCCGAGAGGCGGGGTCGGGGGGGTGAGGCGACGTGAGTCGGCGCCCGCCCGGAACCTGCATGATCTGAGTTCTCGGCCCGGCTTCTACACGTCAACCAGGGCTCCCTCGCTGAGGTGGACCGTGCGGGTGGCGTACTGCTCGCAGGCGGCGTCGTGGGAGACCACGACCACGGTTCCACCGCTCTTGTGGAACTCGGTGAGGTAGCCGTAGATCTGGGCGGCGTTGTCGGGATCGAGGTTCCCGGTGGGTTCGTCCGCCAGCAGGAGTCGCGGTCGGTTCACCAGCGCCCGTGCCATGGCCGTGCGCTGGCGTTCGCCGGTGCTCAGCTCTCCCGGCTTGTGCGTGATGCGGCCCCCCATCCCGAATCGCTCCAGCAGGCTCGTGGCTCTGGAGTGAGACTCAGGAAGCCCGACCAGTGCCGTGGGCAGCAGCACGTTGTCCAGCACGCTGAGATAGGGGACGAGGTGGAACATCTGGAACACAAAGCCGATGCTCCGGGCGCGATAGCGGGCACGGGCGCCGCTGCTGAGGGCATACAGGTCCTCGTCGGCGACAACGATCTGCCCCTCCGAGGGCCGGATCATCCCGCCGGCGGCCAGAAGCAGCGTGGACTTCCCGCTCCCGCTGGGGCCCTTTACCATCAGGAACTCGCCCTCATCCACGGTCAGACTCACCTTGTCCAGAGCCCGGACGATCCCCCTGCGGCCGCGGTAGGCCTTGGTGACCTCGCTGAGCCTTATCACAGTCATTCCTCCGTCAGGATCGCGGCGGGGTCCTGCGTGACGGCAACCATGCTGGGCAGGAACGCCGCCAGTGCCGTGACCAGCGGCGCCGCGATGAGCGATCTGGTGAGAAGGTCGAAGGCCGGGGCGATCTTCTTGGAGGTGAGAGTGAAGATGTCCGGCCCGTAATGCAGGGCCAAAGCGGTGCCGATGGCAAAGCCAAGCAGCGCGCCGATGACTCCCATCAGAACCGCGCGCCCCAGGAAGAGCCCGGCGATGTGCCCGGAGCCAAACCCCAGCGCCCTCATCAGGCCGATCTCATGGCGCCGGTCTCGCACATTCAGCAGCGTCAGTCCCGCTACCCAGGCCACGCAGACCACCAGCACCGCGGACATGATGAACGAGAAGTGCCTGGCCACCATCTTGCGCGTGTCGGTCCGGGCCGTGGCGATCGTGCGCAGCTCCACGACCGTGGTGTCCGGGAGCACGCCGACGATCTGCTCCTTCAGCCGGCCGATGTCGGCCCCCTCGCAGAGGCACTCCAGGGCCTGGATCGCGTTGATCTTCCCCGGCAGGTTCAGTATCTCTTGCACCGCCGGCAGCGGGGCGTAGATGCGGCTGTCCTCGATGCTCCCGTCCTCCACCAGCGTCCTTTCCACCACGAACGGTTGCCCCTCAATCTCGATGGTGTCGCCCTGCTTGATGCCCAGCGACCTAGCGACCGCGTGGCCGACGTAGCAGGTGCCGTCCTCGATCTTGTACCCCATGGGCGCCTTCCCCCGCCCTACCGCGTCGATGGCGACCTCCTCGGGCAGCAGCCCGGTGAGCACCACCTGCTTGCCACGCCAGGTGATCCTGTCCTGCAGGACGGCCACATAGTGGTCGGCCAGGATGCCCCGGGTGTTGGCCAGCCGGGTCACGTATTCCTGAGGCATGTAGCGCCGGGTGAAATCCGCCAGCCAGTAGTTGCTCAGATCGGTGTCATGCGGCAGGACGAGGATGTTGAAGCCCAGGTTGCGCATCAGGCGCGTGGTCTCGGTATTGGACGCCCGACCCATCGTCAGTATGGAGACGAAGAGCGTCACGGCGGCGACGATGGCCAGAAGCCCGAGACTGAAGCTGAAGAAGCGATGGCGAAGCTCGCGGCCGATCAAGGCGATGATAGTCATTTCAGGCATTCCTGCGTGCTCGGATGATAATGGCGGCGCCGCCGACGAGGCTGACGGCGGCCAGTCCGGCTACAGTCTTCCACACGATCCCGAAGCCCTCCTGCTCTACATCTGTGCGCGGCGCCCCCAGTGGCGGCGGCACCCCGTCTTGCCCCATGGCCGCATCGGGGTCCTCGGGCTCCGCCGGGAACTCGATGTAATCCGAGCCCAGCGGCATCTGCCCGCCGTCGCCGCTCTCGGCCCGGGCCCGCAGCGATTTCCAGGCTCCGGCCAGGGTCATCAACACATTCGGGCTGTTGGGGTCAAAGCCCAGCGCCTCGCGGGTGAGGATGCGCAGGTTCTCGTCCCACAGCAGGGGTGCCGCAGGGCCCAGCAGCCAGCTCGGGTCGCTGGTGCAGGTGCAGTTGCGTCCCAACAGCTTGAACCGGTCCACAAGCCCGGCCTGGGTGGCCTCGGCGGCGGACAGGTTCTTGCCCAGACGGCGAGCCATGCCGTAGAGAATGGCCACCTGCGTCTCGGCCCTGCCCCCCGGCAGTAGCCCCATGCTCCACAGTAGGACCTTCTCCTTCGGATCGTCGGCCTTGATGACCATCACGTGCGGGGCGTGCCGGATGCGGGTGCCCATCTCGGTGACGGTCCCGACGACGGTCCCCGCCGCACGTGAGGCGGCCTTCTCCACGGCCGCGGCTTCCGCC
>CAZXDD010000065.1:16655-19608 GCA_964639415.1 uncultured Armatimonadia bacterium | reverse complement strand
AGGCGACGTGAGTCGGCGCCCGCCCGGAACCTGCATAATCTGAGTGGAAAGCCCGACCTACGGGGTGGCCAACGGCTTGGTTGCAGCCCCGGAACTTGCCTCAAACGTCAAGAAGTGCGCCCATGTAGGCATCTAGAGCGGGTCGTCAATGAGCGTCTTGCAGCGGCGCGGGTGACTTGCTTCAGGGTCCATGGGCGATGGCCCTCCCGCCGGCCGGTCGGAGGAGGTCTACGGTGCGGCCCCGACGATCCGGCGGAGGCGCCTGATGGCGTGGTGGAGGCGAGACTTCACCGTGCCCAGAGAGCAACCCAGCACGGCACCGATGTCGCCGTACTGCATGCCCCGTGCAAAGCGCAGCTCGACCACCTCTTTGTGAGGTCCAGACAGCCTCCCTGTGGCCTCTTCCACCAGCTCGGCGAGCTCGCGGCGCTCGAGGCGAGCCTCCACCGTCTCCGCAGGATCGGCGAGAGTCTCGTGGAGCTCCACCTCCTCCGAGTCATCCTCATCGGGAGACATCCGGACCGCGGCGTGGAGCGAGAGGTTGGCCTGAGAGGCGCGGCGGCGCAGCTCATTGGCGCATAGATTGTGGGCGATGGCGTAGAGCCAAGCGGAGAAGCGCCCTTCGGGCCGGAATCGGTCCCGGGCGGAGAAGGCGCGGCAGAAGGTCTCTTGGGTGATGTCGTCGGCCATCTCGGCATCGCCTACGATGCGGCGGACGTAACGCGAGATGGGCTGCCGGTAACGTGCATGGAGCTCGGAGAAGGCCTGGGTGTCCCCGCCGCGGCAGCTCGCCATGAGGGCCTCATCGGCTGGGCCGGCGGGCCCGCCGGGCGTTGAGGGCGACTTGGGGCCTCCCGGCGGTTGCGTCGGCCGGAAGCTCGGTCCAGCGAGGACCCGCAGAGGCAACCGCCATCGGGTGCGGACGTGATCCTTGAGCACTGCCGGGCACCTCTTGGAGGGGATGGCGCGGGACCGTTCGGCCGATGACTGAAGTGGTGATGTACAGAAGCCAGGGCTACGCTATCCAGTACACGTGGGAGGGAAGAAGGTTCAACCGGGTCGCGCCGTGCGAGGAGGCGGCATGCGCGGTGGGGCCGGGCGCGCCGACGGCCTCGCGGCGTCCTGCACCCGGCGAAGGCCGCATGGAGAGACCCACCGCGTGCGGCCGCCGATTCGGCTGCAGTATGTAGAACCGCTGCGCCGCGTGGACCGAGGCGGTCTACGGCGTGGGGAACCTCCGTGCCAGGTCCGCGGCCGCCGCCTTCGTCGCCTTCCAGTCACCGGTTTCCCCCGCGACGCCCCTGACCACCACGGTGTAGTCCAGCGCGGTGCCGCGCGGGAACTGCTCCCCACCGCTGGTGCGCCGGAAGTACAGCTTGTTGTACCTCCCGGGCACTTCCCAGATCATGCAGTAGCTCCCAGGACCGGTGATGACGGTGGGCGTGTAGGCCAGGATACTGATGCCCATCTCGGGCTCGTACTCGGCGGCCCAGCGAACGTCCTTGAGGATCGAGTTGCCCTCCCCATCCAGCTCGCCCTCGATCGTCTCGCCATCGGGCAGGCCCGCGAGCCACCGCGTCGTGCTGTCGGCCCAGCAGTGCATGAACAGGTACATCAGGCTCAGCTCCATGTCCTCCTCGGCCACGAGCTCCTGCCGCTCAATGACCTCCTCATCGGTAACCGTGATGGTGGCCTTGGCCCTGAACTTGTGGATCGTGGAATCCTTGACCACCGTCACCCGATGCCCCTTGACTGTCGCGCCCATCTCGAGCGGCGTCTCCACGTCATCCACCAGCAGCTTGACGCCGTGGACGATCTCGCGACCGCCTTCGGTGTGCCCCGTGCCGATCCACTTGCCACCCGTGGGAATCAGAACGGTGCCGTAGAAGCCGCTGGGTGGACCGATTGGCTTGCCGTCGAACTCGAAGCTGTAGATCGTCCAGGCCTGATGGGCGGCGAACACTATCTTGTACTGCGCCGTCTGGACCGTGAGCATGCCCTCCTCCGGGACGCCCTCATCGTACAGCCGCGACGCCGCGCGGGTAACCGTCTGCTGTGGGAAACGCTCCTGCAGCTCGGCCACCTGAGCCCGCACCTGTCCCTGCCAGTCATCGGCGTCGACCGAGAAGAGCTTCATGACCATCTGGTACGACAGCTCGGTTCCGGCCCGGATGTCGCCAGAGCAGGGCTGGGAGAAGAACTTGTGGTAGTTGGTCTGATCCCACACACTGGTCCGCGCCCCCGGGCCGCCGAAGGGCGTGATGTAGTAGAACAAGACGCCCTTGCGGGCGGTCCTGTCATACTGGGCGAGCCAGAGCACGTTTTCGTTCACCAGATTCTGCTTCGACGTGCAAAACTCCCCGGCGACCTCGTCTCCCTCCAGTGGCTGTGCCAGCCAGTCGGTGGTCTGGGGGGTGACTGAGTAGATGAAGGCGTAGAAACTCGCGGCCGTGGTGTCCCTCGTCGCCGTGAACTCGTGCTTGTGGATGACGAGATCACCGTCGAAGCTCAACTCCGCCCGGTGGTCCATGCTGCCAATGGAGGAGGCCTTGCGGAGCCTCACGACACCGCCCTCCACCGTGGCGCCGGGCTCGAGTGCCTTCTCCTCGCCATCGACCAGCAAGGCGAGCGACCTCACCCGCTCACCCCCCTCCATCGCCGAGCCGTACCACGTGCCGCCTTCACTGATGACGGCGCCCTGACCGCCGGCGGGCACCGTGGCCTGGTACCCGCCGTAGTCGAGGGTGGTGATCGTCCAGCCGGCCGCCGACGTGAGCCGGGCCGTGAGGGCTTCGGTCTTCACGGTGAGCGCCCCCTGAGGGACCTGGGCGGAGGCGAGTGAGGCCAAGAGCAGTGTGAGGAGCATGTCATCACTCTCCCGGGAGTCTGGGGGCAGCCACCACGATACGGGAACCGGTGGTCAACAGGATGGACGGGATGAAGATCGGAAGAG
>CAZXDD010000065.1:0-16645 GCA_964639415.1 uncultured Armatimonadia bacterium | reverse complement strand
AGGATGGACGGGATGATGGAAACGGCAGACAGGATGGACGGGATGGACGGGATGGACGGGATGACGGAAACGGCAGACGGGATGGACAGGATGGACAGGATGACGGCAACGACAAAGGCGGACAGGATGGACAGGATAACGGCGGATGGACAGGATGACGGCGACGACAACGGCGACGGCAGACAGGATGGACAGGATGACGGCAACGACAAAGGCGGACAGGATGGACAGCACGGCAACAGCGGCCAATGAGGATGGGCGGGACGGACATCCGGACAGTCACAGCAGGATACCCGGCCGACGCCGTGTGTGCTGCGTCCTGCTCTCCGGTCGCTCCTGCCGTCAGGCGTGCATCCTGTCTATCCTGATGTCCTGTCGTTCGCCGTCATCCGCTGCTATCCGCCGCTATCCTGTCCATCCTGTTCTCCCACAGTTCGCCGTTGTGCCGTCGGGCCGCTGTTGGTCGCTATTCCAGCCCGTCGATCTTGGCCTTGATCTGGTCGATCTCGTCCTGGCCGGTGAGGACGCCGAACTCGGCGTCGTACTCCACCACCTCGCCGGGCTGCAGGAAGACCAGGGTTCCATCGGCGCGGTACTTGTCACGGCCCTCCACCCGGCAATTGGCCGGCTCCAGACCGGTCACATAGCAGCCCTGGGCCGGCATCTTCCACTGGGTGAAGTAGGGCATGGTGCTCTTGTCATAAGTGATATAGCAGCCCAGACCGCGACCGCCGGCCACGTTGCGGTTCACCAGCGCCACCGTGGCCTGGTTGCTCTCGTCGGTGGCCACGTCATGGTAGTAGCACATCTCGGCGATGTGCGGGATCGGCGCCGGGAACTCGCTCCAAGAGTCGATGTACTCCTCGGCATCGGCGTCGCGTGGCCTGGTCTCACGGGAGTTGATGAGGTACTCGCCACCCGCCTGACACAGGGGGAAGCCGAAGTTGCAGTGGTACAGGAACATGTGCTCCTGAGGCTCGTAGCCCAGGTTCTCCACCCGGTCGTGGACGTGGAACCTGTTCTCCCCGAGCCTTGCCGTGATGCGCCGGGTCAGCTCCAGATTGGCCCGGAAGACCTGGCCCTCGGTGACCTTGCCCTGGCACCAGAAGGTGTAGTCATCGCCGTCCCACTCGCCATCGACGTAGAGGTTCTTGGCCGGGATGTGCGACACGCGACCGTGTAGGCCGAGACCGCCGGTCTGGCCCCACGAGCCGTCGGCCTGCACCGCCGGATAGCCCTCTGGGCCGCCGTCTCCGGGGTCGACGCAGGCCGCGCCGGCCCAGCTCATCCCGCAGGTGAGCAGGAGCCCGCCGTAGAAGCTGCGCAGCCAGTTGAGGCCCTCAGGGTCGAAGTACGCCGCCGCCACGTCCCCGGTCTGCGACCGCCATGCCAGAGACTCGCCACACCACTCACACTCCGAGATGTCCATCCCGCGACCGGGCAGCACCGTGAAGCGCAGGCCGGTGCCTGTGCGGAACTCCACCGCCTCGCAGCCGGCCGTATTGCCCTCGGCAAGCACGATCCTCTTCGCCCCGCCCACCTGGTCGATGCTCCCCACGTGTTGCAGCAGCTCTGCTCTCGTCCAGTCTTTCCCGAATAGCCTTGGCATCTTGAACCCTCCGTTGTTGTGGATGTTGTGTTGGTGTGACATAGAGGCCGACCGAGGAGGCCGGCGGTGCAGTTGCCGTACGCCGTCAGTGGGGCAGGCTTTCCAGCCTGCCGCCGTTCGCCCTCCCGCCCAGCCCCACAACTCTCCGTGCGTCCCCGCAGGCGCATGTCCTCCGCGTCGCGAATTGCCCCAGTGCCCACTTCAGTCGCCCGTCCTTTCGACTTCCATACCCCGGAGGCCTTCACACCATGAGCAAGCAACTGATGCCGACACCCACCAGCCGCTACTTCTACCCCTGGCCGGTCGTCCTGGTCAGTTGCGTGGATGAGGACGGCAAGCCCAATGCCATCACCATCGGCGCGTCCAGCATCTGCTCCTCGAACCCGCCCACTGTGGGAGTTGCCGTCGGCGTGGCCCAGTATTCGCTGGGCCTGATCGAGCGCACCGGCGACTTCGGGGTCAACATCCCCCGCGCCGATCAGCTCTGGGCCACCGACTACTGCGGCTCTCACAGCGGGCGGTCGGTCAACAAGCTGCAGGCCGTGGGCATGACCGCGGTGCCCTCGACACAGATCGCGTCTCCGCTCCTGGACGAGTGTCCCGTCAGCATGGAATGCCGGCTCATTCACCGCGTGAACCTGGGCAACCACGACTGGCTGATCGGGCAGATCGTGGCCGTGCATGTGGATGAGTCGGTGCTCGACGCTGCAGGCCACCTCGACCCTGCCAAGACCGACCCGCTACTGTCTTTCTGGGGGGAGTACTGGTCGATAGGGGAGCGGCTGGACGACTGGCACAGTAGTAGGTAGTGGAGGCAGGGGAGAGGCAGGAACGGCCAACGACAACAACGGCCTGGGGACAGGGCATGCAGCGTGACGGCAACGGCGTCACTCAGGACGACAGGAACGGCCCGTCTGCCACGTCCTGCCGCCCCTCCTACCCGTCCTGCCAGGGAGCCGTCGCCGTGTGGCCTACTGCAGCAGCTCCTCCAGCGGCACCACCTCGCCGTTGCGCTGCATGGCCACGTGCCCGGGCTCGTAGCTGCCGTAGAACGGGATATTGAGGTCCACCCACAGCACCAGGCGCTGCAGGTCCTCCTCGCTGAGGGAGACGTCGTGGTGGCCGGGGCGCAGCATCGCGACGAGCTTGCTCGCCCGGGCGCCGATCTCCCCGGGCGGCGATTGCGGGATCCACTCGCCGCCATTGATGCTGTCGAACCACGGCACCAGCTCCTTGCGGGCGAGGGCCTTGTACGACCGGGTGAAGGGCTCCTTGTCCGAGGCGAACTCGCCGGTGAGCACGAGCTTTGCGGCCTCGCCGTCGGCGCTGTGGCAGCGGATGCAATGCCGGTCGAGTACGGGCTGGACGAGGCGGATGTAGGAGAACGGTCGCGAGCCGTCGGGGCCCGGGAGCGGCACCGAGGGCTCCCGGAGGGCCGCGGCGGGGCGGGCGACTTGCGGCGTCATCTGCCGCTGCTCGTGACAGCCCACGCAGGAGCGGGTCTCTCCGGGCTGCAGGTAGGTGATGCTGCGCATGGTCTGCACGGCCATGCCGGCTTCATCCAGAGCCTGGAAGTAGACGGGGACTCCCGCCGGGGCCCGGAAGTACGCCGAGCCGTCGGGCTCCACAGGCACCGTGCCCACCAGTTGCCGGGCTCCGATCTGCCGGGCCGCGCTCATCTTCGGGTCGTCGGCGCGGTAGGTGGTCTTGGGCAGGATTTGCACGATACGCAGAGCCTCGATGCGGTCGTCCGGCAAGGGCTGCAGTGACTTCGTGACATCCGCGAGCAAGAACACGCCTTCGGAGGCGGCGCCCTGTCGCGACGCCATCGGGTAGCTCATGGGTACAGGGCGGGCGCGCACGGGGATTGGTTCCTCGGAAGAGATACTGCCGTCGCGGTACAGCAGGGCGCGGTTGCCGGCGGCATCCTGCAAATACAGGCCGAAGGGCACGGTATGCTGTGCGGTGCGGGTGTTCCATTCGGGACTGTAGGCGACCAGGTAGAGCTGCTCGCTCAGCGGCCAGGGGCCGGTATACGCCGAGTTCGGGTAGCCCTCGGCCTCGGGGAACGGCACCTCGGGCGTGAGGCGGGTGACCGGCTCTTTGCCGTCAAACTGTGCGAGTGGGTCGATCCCGATCACGGAGCCCGCCGCATATCCGTGGTGGGCGCCGGCGATGGCCAGCAGCTTGTGTGAGCCCGGGATGGGCCGGACGAACCACTCGCCCCAGGGCTTCTTGTCGTGGTTGTAGTTGCCGTACACGGCCATAGGCGCCGAGCCGTCGGGGCGACAGCTCCAGACGCTGTGGGCGAGGTTGGTGTGCCGGTCCACGTAGTCCCAGCGGGTGTAGAGGATCGAGCCCTCATTGCCCACGGCCGGGTGCCACTCGTGGGTCTCGTGGCAGGAGAGACGGAGGATCTCCGAGCCGTCGGGCCGCATGCGGTGGAGCGTGTAGGTCGGCACCGGCCGTCCGCTGCAGCGGGTCTCGCCGCCGCGGCGGGTGGAGATGAAGAGGATGTCGCCGTCCGGCAGCCAGCGGGGATGGATGTCATCGAACGGGCCGTCGGTGAGACGGCGCAGGTCGGTGCCGTCCAGGTTCACCGAGTACACGTGGTAGGCCCACTGGGCCGAACGGTCGAAGACGATCTTCCTCTCCGGGTCGCCCCCGGCGAAGGAGAACACGATCCGCGTGCCGTCGTAGGACAGGTCCGGGCTGAGGAAGTTACCCACCGGCAGGCCGTCGCCGATCACATCGCGCAGCTTCGGGTCGGTGCGGAAGTCCTCAAGCACGTACAGCCCCCCGCCGGGGCGAGACAGGCTGCCGAAGTACTGGTCGCACATGTGCGCCAGTACGCCTGCCTCGCGTTTGACAAACAGGATGTCCGCGAAGTCCAGGAGCGGGTCCTGCAGGAGCAGCTCGCGCACCAACAGGGCCACCCGGCGGTGCAATGCGCGGCGGGCGTCCAAAGTGGGGCGCTCCTCGGACCTCAGCTTGCCCAGCTCGTCGTGCAGCTTGTCGATCTCGGACCGCGCCGCCCGGCCTGCGGCGGGTGTGCGCTGAAGCAGCGCGCCGGCACGGTCCAGCATCTTCTGGGTCGAGTCCAGGCGGAAGGACAACTGCTCGGCCCGGGGATTGAGACCCTTGGGCGTCGACGACCGTCCGGCGCTGCTCTGGTCAGCCGGCTTGAGTAGCGCCACATTGGTCTCCGGCTCGTCGACGGGGTATACCTCCAACTCGTCCAGATGGAACGACACCTTGTTGGGCACCTGGCAGCGGACCCAGCGCCCCACCACTCCTTTGCCCCTCAGATCGATCTCCAGCGGCTTTCCGTCCTTCACGCCTCCGAAGGGCTCGTCTGTATGGGAGAACACCTCCTGCCACGCCCGAGCGTCATCGGACACCAGCACTTTCATTCCGAAGGCCCGCTTCTCCAGACCGTTCTCATTGCGGTTGTAGGCCACGATTCTGCCGACCTCGTAGCTCTTGCCCAGGTCCACCTGCCACCAGGGGCTATCGGAGAAGGTCGTGTGGAAGCCGTAGCTGCCGCTCTTGACCCCATCCACGGCCCCGGAGGCATCGTCCCAGGTGGCGGCGCCCATCACCTCGCCACCGGGGTTGACCATCTGCTCGGACACGCGGCCCTGGCGGTCGATGTCGGCGAGGACCTCGGCGGCAGTCTCCTGGGCCACGGGCACGGTGTCGGCGAGGCAGTCTCCGGGCACGAAGACGGCGATGAACGCGAGAACGTAGAGCATGGGGGCGCCTCCATGGATCGGTTCGACTGCCTTCGCTGACACGGGGGCGCAGACCTGCCGGGGCAACGGGAGAGCGGCGAGAACGACGAGAGAGCAAGACGGCCGAGACGGCAACGTCAGAACACGGAGGCCCGGAGAGCACAGAGCTTCACGGAGAACGACGAAGCGATGGGGGGAGACGGACGGCTGGACACAGAGACCAGAGGCACCGAGAACGGCGGAGATCGGCGAGGGAGAGAAGCGGCTGCGCCGGCCCTCGTCAACGCGACCGGCGAATCCATGGCAGGGAAGGCACCCGCCGGCTACCGCTCCGCCTCCACCCAGATTGGTCCGGCCCAGGCCATCTCCCCATCCACCTGCAGGACGCGGACATAGTAGTAGTCGGTACCCGTCAGAGGGGTGTGGATCGTCTCGGCGAGGTCACCGTCCTGCGCCCCCGGGTGGACGGAGCACAGCACCCCGCCCGCTGTGACGACCTGCACCGCGGTCAGCTCCTCCGTTCCCGCCACCCGGACCCGCAGAGCCAGCTCGGCCCCGGCGGGCCGGCGCAACTCGCCGCCCATCATCTCGCCGTCGATGGTGAAGTCGATGATGATCCGCGCGCCGGTGGTGCCGTAGCAGCGCCGGTGCCGGAAAGCGTCCCAGAGGGCCTCCCTGGTGAGTTCCCGGGCCAGCACCGCCGTAAGGCCCGCGCTGTAGCCGCGGCGCTTGCCGAAGGCGCCGATCCAGTTGCCGTGGCCCGGGCGGCCGCAATGGCTGTCGCTGCCGCAGATCAGTCCCAGGCGGTGGCCGATGGCCAGGGCCGCCTGCACCGTGGCCCCCTCGTCCACCGGTGGGAACGACCTCTGCGTCCCCCAGGTGAGGGGGCGCGGGTTGCCCGTATACTCGCAATTGCCGCAGCAGGAGTACACCTCCACCAGCCTTTGCAGGCGCGGGTCGTGAGACCGCCAGTCGGCCTGCGCCCTGGGCCTCGCGGGATGCACGGGGACCACGAGCGCCTCCAGCTCGCTCAGGGCAGCGAAGAGCTCGCGGGCCCCATCTTGCTGTGAGTCTTGGCTCCGCAGCAGTGGGCCGCTGTCGACGGGATAGTACACGGCGCGGTCTCCGCCGTGGCGGCGGCCGGTGTACTCATAGCCGGGGAAGGTGATGAAGCGCAGGGGATCGCTGTGCTCCGCGGCGGCGCGCAGGGTCTGCTCCCAGCGGGCTTCGTCCAGCATGGTGTCATGGTCGGTGAGGGCGCAAAAGTCCAGGCAGGCCATTTCCCGTGCGAACTGATAGGCCTCGGCGGGGGTCCCGACGCCGTCGCTGAGGCCGGTGTGGGCGTGCAGGTCGCCCCAGAAGAGTCGCAGGCCTGAGCCGTCGGCGGCGACCTGCACGGGGTTGGACACTGCGGCGGGCAACCCCTCGCCCTGTACGCTGACCCGCTGCACGCCGGTCCCACGGACCCTGATGGCATCGCGGATCAGGCCGCGGTCGGAGGCCCGGAGCTGCGCCGAGCCGCGGGCCACCACATTCCACGACTTGCCGGCCAGCGCGACGTTGCCCTGCTCGGGCACGATCGGGTTGCCGCAGCGATCCCGGTAGCGCACAACGGCTGCGATGGGCTCGCCCTGGACCGCGGAGGAGGGCAGGGTCAACCCCGCCGCCACAGGAGGGCCCGGCAGGCAGGTGATCTGTACAGGGGGACCGGCGGCATGGAACCCTCCCAGGGGGCCGCGCCGGTCGCCTCTGGGGTCCACGAAGGCCTGGAAACGCTGCACTCCGGCTCTGGCTCCCGCGATGGCGCCGGGACTGCCGGACACCGTGTCGCCGTAGGTGAGTACGAGACAGCCGCCCCGGCGTAGTTCGCCCTCGAGGATGCGGACCGCCGCCACACTCCCCGGCGGCAGCCACATGGCGCCATCGCCCTCGGCTGGGGCGGTGCGTTGCCCGGCCGAGGTGCCGACCTCCAGAACGACGCCGGGCTCCGAGCACTCGGCCCAGAGCATGCCGGGGAGGGCGGCGTCGCATGTGGGGCCGCCCGGCTCCTGCTCAGGATGGGGGAGGGGGGAGGACCAGCCACAGCGGGGCACACAGAACACGACCATGCCGCGCAGGCCGATGGGCTCCGGGCCGCAGGTGTACACCAGCCGCCAGGTTCCGGCCGTGGCGACCGGGATCGAGTGAGGCGGCTCAACGGCCAGTTGGCCGAAGCGCTCGAGATCGGGTCCATGCATCGGCGGGTCTCCACTGAACCGACGGGGCCGAGGCGGTCAGGACTGCGCGTCCGCGGAGCCCCCGGCGGCGGCCAGGGCCTTCTCGACGGCCGCGATGATCTCGGCGATGGCGCAGGGCTTCTGGAGGTGGGCGGCCACCCCGAGGTGCTCCAATTGGCGGCCCACCTCCGCCTCGAGCTTGCCGGTCACGACGATGACCGGGGGAGGGTCGGGGAGGGCGCGGGCGAAGGCGGCCACCTCGCGCCCCCCGCCTCCGGGCATGGTGAGATCGGTCAAGACCAGATCGAAGGGCCGCTGGATGAGCAGGTCGACGGCGTCCTGGGTGTTCGAGGCGCCCCACGCCCGGTGGCCTCGGGCGCGCAGCGCTTCCACGAGCATCTCGCGCAGCTCCGGCTCGTCCTCCGCCACGAGCACCGACCCGACGCGAGATTCGTCGGCGGGTGGTGCCAATAGGTCGGCACGGACCGGCGCCTCCCCACCGGCATGCTCCCTTCCCGGCAGGCCTTCGCTTGCCGGGAAACAGATGGTGAAGACCGTTCCCTGGCCTCGAGTGCTGCTGACCTGGATCGTCCCGCCGTGGGATTCGACGATCGCTTTGGAGACCGACAGCCCGAGGCCGGTCCCGGGCGTGGCGGTGTGCCCGAGCCGGCCTTTGGTGGTGAAGAAGGGCTCGAAGATGCTGGAGAGGTTCTCCGGGGCGATGCCCATGCCGGTGTCGGAGATGGCGACCACGGTATCGTGGCCGCCCTCGTCGGCCTCTACGTAACTCGTCGCAACCGTGAGAGTGCCGCCCTGGGGCATGGCGTGACTGGCATTGATGAAGAGGTTGAGGAACACCTGCTCCATCTGGCCGGGGTCCACCCGCACTCGTCTGGACTCCGCCTGGTACTGCCTGCGTACCAGGACCTGCGCGTTCTCCAGTTGCTGTGCGGCGACGGTGAGCGCGGCCTCGAGGGGTCCCTCGATGGTGCACAGCTCCCGCCTGGGCTCCTGCGGCCGGGCGAAGGCCATGAGATTTCGGGCCACTTCAGCGCCCCTCTTGGTGCCCCGCAGGACGGTGTCCACCAACTCCTGGCAGGGGCCCCCGGCGGAGCGCAGGGCGGTGAGCTCGGCGCGCATGGCCATGGAGGCCAGGAGGTTGTTGAAGTCGTGGGCGACGCCGGCGGCCAATTGACCCACCGCGGCGAGCCGCTCGGCGTCCTGGGCGCGCTTGCGATCCGTGATATCCACGATGGAGGCGATGCGCATCTCCGTGCCCGGAACGACTCCGATTTGGATGAACACGTCACGCACGGCGCCGCTACGGTCGACGAAGCGGAACTCATATTGCGGCGGCGCGGGCTCGTTCTTCGACCGGGCTTCGTGGTACCCCAACATCCTTTGCAGATCATCGGGGTGGGTGACGTCCATCCAGGTAAGCTTGCCTACGATCTCATGGCCGGGGTAGCCACTTAGCCCCTCGAAGTTGGCATTGCACAGGGCGATGACGCCGTCGTTGCCGAAGGTGAATGTGGCGGCCCCGGTGTTGTCGAAGACACTGCGGTAGCGGGCCTCGGACTCGCGCATGGCGGCCTCGGCCTCTCTGCGGTCCGTGATGTCCCGCAAGACGTCATAGATGACCCGGGTGCCGTCGCCCAGCTCGATGACGCTGGAGGTGATCTCCACGGGGACGATGCGTCCGTCGGCGGCGACGACCTCGGCCACGAGGCTACCGAAGTCGTCGTCGCGGTGGTCGGGCGCGGCAGCGGCTCCGCGGTCGGCGCAGTAGAATCCGGTGCGCGACATGCCCACGAGCCGCTGGGCGCTGCGGCCCAGCAGCCTCTCGGCGCGCGAGTTGGCCTCCAGGACGGCGCCCGTCAGGGCGTCGGACACGAGCATGGCGTCCCGGGCTTCGCCGAACAAGACGCGGTAGCGCGCCTCGGAGGCGCGGCGCTCCTCCTCGGCGCGTCTGGCCTCGGTGACGTCCCGGATGTAGGCTCCCACGCCTCTCGTATCGGGACCCAGCCGTACCGCGAACTTGCGCACCTCAAAGACCCGCTCGCCGATGCTCTCATAGCCGACGACGGGCGCACTGCCTGCGAGGGCCTGGAGATCGGACTGCCGACAGCCCGCCGCCGCCTCGGGCGACATGAGATCGTCGTCGGTCTTGCCGATGATATCCTCCGGGCTCATGCCGAAGAACTCGGCGTTGGCGCGATTGCTGATGAGGTACCGCAACTGCTCATCCTTGAGAAACACCAGGTCGTCCGTGGCCTCGATGAAGGTGCGGTACCTCTCCTCTTGAGCCCGCAGCACCTCCTCGGCGCGGTTGCGCTCGGTGACGTCCCGGGCGATGCCGCACAGGCCGACGATTTCACCCGCCGCATTGCGCAGAGGCACCTTGATGGCGTGGAACACATAGTCGGTGTCTCCGACGGCCAGGGCCTCTTCGGTCTCGACCACTTCTCCGGCCAGCACGCGGTCGTCCGCGTCCCTGATACCCGACGCCTGCTCGGCGCCGAAGAGATCGGCATCCGTGCTGCCCACGATCTTGTGGGCGGGCATGCCAAACAGCCGCTCCATGGCCGCGTTGGTATGGGTGTAGCGGCGGTCGCGATCCTTCATGAAGATGGCGTCCTGGGCGGCTTCGACGATGGAGCGCAGGCGCTCCTCGCTATCCAGCAGAGCCTGCTGGGCGCGCCGGCTTTCCGTGACGTCGGTGATGAAGCCCTCAATGGCCTGGAGGACGCCGTCCTCGCCCCGCACCCCCACGCCGTGCTCCATGACCCAGCTCACCCGGCCGTCGGCGCGGACGATGCGGTAGACCAACTCGAAGTCCCTGCGCTCCGCCACGCCTCGCCTGACCTCGCGGGCGACCAGGTCCCGATCATCCGGGTGGATCACATCCGCGTACGCCACCTTCCGGTTCTCCACCAGGTCCTCGGGAGCGTATCCGGTGAGTGCCAGGGAGCCCTGGCTGACGAACTGCATTGTCCAGAAATCGTCGTCGAGGCACCGGTAGACCATCCCCGGGAGGTTGCCCATCAGCGTGGCCAGGCGCCGCTCGCTCTCACGAAGCTCCTCCTCGGCCATCACGACCTCGGTGATGTCCGCCAGCAGTCCGACGGCGCCCGTCACGCGGTCTTCGTTGTCCCGGATGGGAGCCGCCGAGAGGCTGCACTGCAGAATCGGGCCCTGTTTGGGTACGCAGGGGACCCGGTGCAGATAGGCCGGGCGTCCGGCAACGATGGCGGCGATGACGCCCCTCAATATCTCGGCTTGTTCTCCCGGGATCATGGGCAGAGGGGCGCCGATGGCCTCCTCTGCGCTCCAGCCGAATAGCCGCTGGGCCGCGGGGCTCCAGGAGGTGACGAGGCCGTCGTTGTCGATGGTGACGATCGCCAGAGGGGCGGCGCCGATCACCGAGGACAGCAGCGCGTTGGCCGCCTGGAGCTCCTCCAGGGCCTGCCGCTGGGGGGTGATGTCGATGGCGATCTCGAACCGGACCTGCCGGCCGTCGGGCCAGGGGATCATCTTGTCCGTCAGCGAGTAGTACCTCTGCAGCAGCGGGTTATAGTACTCCCAATGCACCGGTTCCCCGCCGGATCGGCGGATCGCATCATTGGTGCAGAACTCGCAGGGTGTCTCCCGTCCCTGGAGCGCCTTGTAGCACAGGCACCCCACCGGTTCCTCGGGGAGGATGCGGCGCAGGGCCGAGTTGACGTACAGAACCTCATAGCTCTCGGTGTCGGCGATGTAGATCGGCTGGTCGATAGCGTCGAACACCGACAGCAGCCGCTCATACTCGCCCCGGATGGCCTCCTGCCGCAGGTGCTGGGCGGTGATGTCGCTGCCGACGCAGACGACCCCGGTCATCTGCCCCGAGGCATCCTTCAGGGCCCTGTTGGTCCACAGCACCCAGCGGGGCTCGCCGTCACGGGTGATGTTCTGATTCACATTGGTCGCGAAGTCCTCGGGGCGGGCGCACAGGTCCGCGACCAGGCGCCGCAGATCGCGGCCCGAGGTGTCGCGCTCCGGCACGATGGTCCCGACCACGTTGCGGCCGACAATCTCGCCGGATGAGTAGCCGAAGAACCCCTGGGCGAAAGCGTTGATGAAGCCCACATTGCCCTGCGTGTCGAGCTGCAGGATGATGCTCCTGGCGCTATCCACCAGCCGCTCGTACTCACCGTCCGGTATCTGAGCAGCGGCGGCGGGCCGGGGGCGAACCTCCAAGGTGAGCAGCACGAGGTCGGCTTCGGTGTCCGAGGTCAGTGGGGTGGCGGTCAGTGTCGCCGGGTGGCTTGAGCCTGCGGAATCGACCAGCAAGACGTCGGCGGACAGAGGGCCGGAGGACAGAGGAAACGCGAGGAGGGCATCGATAGCGGCCCCGGACGGTGCGCGCAGGGCCGAAGCGAGCTGCATGCCCACAACCTCCGCGGCGCCGGTGGACAGAAACGGCTCGGCCGCCGCGTTGGCATGGACGATCCTGCCTGTGGAGTCGCTCAGCAGGACCGGGAGCGGCAGGGCCCCGCAAAGGCGGCGGAACGATGGGTCCATGCGCTGTCTCCAGTGACCTCCGTGCTATGGCGCAGACGGGACCTTGTATAGTTCAGCCGGGCGGGGGCTGTCAAGCCTCCGGTCCGGGCGGTCCGGGGCCCTCCGCGGTGGCTTGCTGCGTGTGGGCCGCCAGCGCCATGACGCCCTCCTGGGTGAGCCGCTCCCCGTGCAACTCCCCCGCCACCGCCCCCTGGTTCATCACCAACGCCCTGTCGCACAGACCGATGATCTCCTCCATCTCCGAGGACACCAGCACCACGGCAACACCCTCCGCCGCGATCTGGGCGATGAGGCCGTACACCTCGTGCTTGGCGCCGACGTCGATGCCCCGCGTCGGCTCATCCAGGAGCAGCACCCGGGGCTCGATGGCGAGCCACTTGGCCAGAAGCACCTTCTGCTGATTGCCGCCGGACAGCCGTTGCACCCGCTGGGAGAGAGAGGGCGGCTGGATGTGCAGCCGGTCCACGTACTCCTCGACCAGGGCCCGCTCAGCGCCGGGCACGCGCCACAGGCAGCGGCACAGGCGCCCCAGCGACGGCAGGGCGATGTTGTCATCCACCTCCATCGGCAGCACGAGCCCCTGAGTCTTGCGATCCTCGGGCACGAAGGCGATCCCGGCGCGCATGGCCGACAGCGGGTCGCCACGGCGGGTGGCGACACCGTCCACCATGACCGTTCCCCGACTGCGCCGTGTGGCGCCGAAGATGGCCCGCAGCAGTTCAGAGCGCCCGGCCCCCACCAGCCCCGCGATCCCCAGCACCTCCCCGGCGCGTGCCGTGAGGCTCACCGGACGGCGCAGTCCCGGAGCCAGCAGCTCGCTCACATGCAGGACCTCCGGACCCACGACGGCCTCGCGGGCGGGGAACATCGTGGCCAGCTCGCGCCCCACCATCGCCGTGACCAGCCGCGCGTTGGCGGCGGCGGCCGACGGCAACTCGCAGACCTTCTGCCCATCCCGGAACACCACGACGCGATCCGCGATGGCACGGACTTCGTCCAGCTTGTGTGAGATGTAGACCACACTGATCCCCTGCGAGCGCAGGCCGTCGAGGATGCGCAGCAGCCCCTCCGCCTCCTCCGCGGCCAAAGATGACGTGGGCTCATCCATGATGAGCAGACGAGCATCGACGCTGAGAGCCTTGGCGATCTCCACACGCTGCTGCCCGGCGATGCTCAAGTCCATCAGCGGTGTCGCGGGATCTACCTCGAGGCCCACGCATTCCAGCATCTCGGCGGCCCTCCGGCGCAGGCCGCGGCGGTCCGTCCAGCGCAACACCGGGACGCGGTACGGCTCCTGGCCCAGAAGGATGTTGTCCTCAACACTGAGGTGAGCAACCAGGTTGAGCTCCTGGTGCACAACGGCGATGCCGAGCTGGCGGGCATGCTGGACGCTCGGAATCTGGACGGCGGCGCCGTCCACCCGGAGCTCTCCGGCGTCGGGTCTGTGGATCCCTCCGATGATCTTGGCAAGGGTCGACTTCCCCGCACCGTTCTCACCCACGAGGCCCACGATCTCCCCGCGGGCAACACAGAAGTCCACGCCCCGCAGGGCCAGGGTGCCGTGGAAGCGCTTGTAGATGCCGATGGCCTGTAGGCGAGCGGGGGTGTCCAAGGGTGGCTCCGGGGTCTGCGGGTCTGCGGGTCTGCGGGTCTGCGAGTCTGCGAGTCACGAGTCTACGCCAACGGTCCCGCAGGGCGGGAGCCACAGCGGGTCTACGGCAACGGCGAGGTGGGAGGGCGGCGGAGGCCGTCGATCGCCGGCGGGTCGCGCGCCGCCGCCCTCCGCGTCGCCGCTGAGGCTACATCGGAGCGCCGCCTGAAGGCTACGACGACTCGACCCCGAGCTCGGCCAGCTTCGCCTTCTCAGCGGCCACGTTCTCGGGTGTCCACACATCAACGCCGGTATCGATGAGCTTGCTGTCGGGCACCAGCGACTTGAGGGCCTCCTGGTCGTCGGTGGCCAGCGCGAAGAGGATCTTCACCGCCTGATAGCCGAACTCGTAGGGCTTCTGGACCACGGTGGCGTCGATGTCGCCGTTCTCCAGGCCCAGGATCGTGGCGGGCTCGGCGTCGAAACCGATGACCTTGATGGTCTTGTGCAGGCCCTGCTCCTTGACGGCCTCGGCGATGGCCGGGAGGTTGTACGACCAGATCCCCACCAGGGCATCGATATCGCGGTACTTCTGGATGGTGTCCTCCACGTTCTTGCGGGCCGTATTCTTGTCCGTCTTGTCCTGCATGATGTCGACGACCTCGATCTGCTTCTCGGCCACCGCTTCCTTGAACCCCTTCACGCGCTCCTGAGCGTTCTGGGCGGTCATGGTGCCCACGAAGCACACGCACCTGGCGCCCTCAGGCAAGAGCTCCTTGGCCTTCTCACCCAGGACCTTCCCGGCCTCGAGGTTGTTGGTGCCGATGTAGCAGTACCTCTTGCTCTCGGGAACGTCGGAATCGATGCACAGCACGTGGATGCCGTCATCGACCATCTCGTCAATGACGGGCTTGATCGCGGGAGCGTCCAGCGGCGAGACGGCGATGCCCTTGACGCCCTTGCTCACGTAGTTCTCCAGGAGGCGCTTTTGCTCCGAGACCTGCGCATGCGCCGGCCCCTGCCAGGAGGCCGTGCAGCCCAGTTCCGCGGCGGCTCTCTCCATGCCGACCTTCATGGGGTCCCAGAAGGGAGCCACGGCATTGGTGACGATGGCCACCTCAACTGTGGCAGGGTCGATCCCGGACGCTCTCCCTGCCTCCGGCGGGGGCGGTGCCGCGGATGTCTCCGGGGGTGTCGATACCGGCTCGGGCTTGGGGGCCGGGCAACCGATGATGAGGACGACCGGCACGATCGCGAGCATGATCCACAGCCACGTCTTGTCCGGTGTGCGCATAGCGGTCCTCCCTGTACTGGCGGCTGATGGGTGCACATTCACCACCTCAGCGGGGTTCTCCTCCCGCCTGCCCCCGCTGGAGCGGGTCTGGGAACTCACGCGGTGAACCGGTGTTTGATAGATATCGTGGTTCCGTTTGGGCGACGGTCCGCCGCGAAGTGTCGGCGCCGCAGCGGGCCGCCGGGTCGGTCAACACAGCGGGCAGTGGTGGCGCAGTGGGTCTCTCCGCGAGTAACAGCGATGGACATCGTGATGCAGACGGCACCTTGGATCCGTACCGTTTTGGCCGGTCTCCTGCTCGTCGCGCTGTTTGCCCCGGTCCTGGTGGGCGGCGGGGCGTGGGCTCAGGGCAGTGGGAGACAGGTGCCCGCAGAGCCCTCCGAAGCCTCCGGCGAGACAGGCGAGCCCTCGGCACAGCCTGCGACCGAAACCCCCGCGCCGCAGGCCCCCGACGCGTCACCTGCTACCGAGCTCACGGCCGCCGAGCGGGAGGTGCTCAAAGCCGCTCCGGGCCTGCTGGGCAAAAAGGAGTACAGCGAGCTGGAGCAGGCCCTGGCGCCGCTGATGGACAGCTCCGTTCCCGAGGGCCGGTGGACCGCCCGCTACTACATGGGACGGTCGTATCAGCAGCAGCGAGACTACCCGAAGGCCCTGGGGCTGCTGCGGCAGGTTGCCGACAACTACCCTCCGCTGGTGTCCGAAGCTCACTTCTGGCTGGGACAGACGTGGATCGGACGCGGTCGCTACGAGACGGCGCGCCGATGCTTCTCGGCCGCCGCCGACCACGCCGGGGAGGACTTCCTGGACGACTGCCGCTATCAGGTTGCGTACACCTTCTACCTGGAGCGGCGCGACGAGGCGGCCTGCAAGCTTCTCTCCGAGTTCCTGGCCACCTACCCCGAAAGCCCTCTGGCCAAGTCGGCGCAGACCATTCTGGAGCGGGCGCAGGAACGACTCTCGACCGCCCGGCGCGTGGCGGTCAACTGGGTCGCGAACATCGGGCTGAGCTCCCTGAGTGAACGGATCCGGTGGGACGAGGAACTCCAGCTCAGCCTGGGTGCCAGCGGCCGTGTCGGCGCGCAACTGGCCTGGCAGCCCAAGGACGGCATGCGGATGAGTGCCAACGCGTACGCCACCCGCACGGCGTACTTCGGCAATGAGACCAGCGACCGCGCGGGGCTCTCGGCGGGGCTCTCGGTCAGCCACGATCTGGGCGACACCCACTCCGTCAGCTACGGCCTTTCGCACTCCACCAATACGCGCGTGAACGTGATCAATAGCGACTCGGCCACCACCGGCCTATGGGGCTCCTACAGCTTTCCCATCCGCACCAGCGAGCGGCTGTCGCTGTCCATCAGCCTCAGCGACCTACACTACTACGCCCCCTCCTCCAGCGGGACCTCGCAGACCATCTCGGCCGGCTACTCCCGCCCGTTGTCGCCGGTGCTGTCGATGTCGGCCAGGGGCTCGTATGCCCATAGCCGCGTGGGCGCCGATTATCTGTCCTACGCCGGTCCCGGTGCCGGTCTGACTCTCAGCCAGCGGCTCAACACCAGGGGCAGCGTGAGCGCCGGATTCTCGTACTCCGGCCGCAGATCGGAAGAGCACACGTCTGAACTCCAGTCACCGCTCATTATCGCG
>CAZXDD010000064.1:15879-19840 GCA_964639415.1 uncultured Armatimonadia bacterium | reverse complement strand
GACGGCGGGGGTGACGGCGGGGGTGACGGCGGGAGTGACGGCGGGGGTGACGGCGGAGGTAACGGCGGGCGTGACGACGGGGGCAGGTGGCCCGGCGTCGCCGGCGAAGTTCCCCCCATCGGGCCGGCGAGCGCGTCCTTCGTGACCCGGTGCTTCCGGCCCAATGCAGCCTGCCAGGAGGCAGTCACTATGGCGAAGATCGTCCTGATCGGAGCCGGCAGCGGCTTCGGAAGCCGCCTGTCGGTGGACATCCTGTCCTTCCCTGAGCTACAAGACAGCACCATCGCCCTGGTGGACATCGACCAGGAGGCCGTCGAGGGCGTGTCGCGCTTCGTCCGGCGCGTCGTGGACCACCACAAGCTGCCGGCAAAGGTCATCGGCACCACCGACCGGCGGCAGGTGCTCGAGGGCGCCGACCATGTGGTCACCGCCATCGCCGTGGGCGGCCCGGCCTACAACGGAGTGCCCTACTTCTACGAGATCGACATCCCCGCGCAGTACGGCGTCCATCAGCAGGTGGGAGACACCATCGGCCCCGGCGGGGTGCTGCGCACCCTGCGCACCGCCCCGGAGATGATGGCCATCTGCCGGGACATGGAGGAGCTGTGCCCCAACGCGCTGTTGCTCAACTACACCAACCCCATGGCGATGCTAAGTTGGGTCATGAGCGAGGCCAGCGCCGTGCAGAATGTGGGGCTGTGTCACAGCGTGCAGGGCACGCACCACCAACTGGCGGGCTATATCGGCGTCCCGGCCAATGAGATCACCCACTGGGTGGCGGGCATCAACCACATGTCGTGGTTCCTGCAGTTCGACCGCAAGGGCGAGGACCTCTACCCCAGGCTCTTCGAGGCCATGCAGGACCCGGAGATCTACGCCAAGGACACCGTCCGCTTCGAGATCATGAAGCACTTCGGGTACTTCGTCACCGAGTCCACGCGGCACATGTCCGAGTATGTGCCCTACTTTGGCAAGCGCGAGGCGCTCCGCACGGAGTTCGGGCTGCCACCCCGGAAACCGGACAAGGACGGCGGCCGCGCCCGGCGCTTCTGGCAGCAGGACGTCCCCGACGCCGGCTCTGTGGATGAGGACGCCGTCAAACTCCACCGCTCCGGCGAGTACGCCTCCAGCATCATCAACGCCGTGGAGACCAACACCCTGTTCCGCTTCAACGGGAACGTGCCCAATGAGGATATCATCAGCAATCTGCAGTTCGGCTGCTCGGTCGAGGTCCCGTGCCTGACCGACGGCTCCGGGGTGCGGCCGTGCAATGTAGGGACGCTCCCGACCCAGCTCGCGGCGCTGAACCAGTCGAACATCGCCGTGCAGCAGTTGACGGTGGAGGCCGTTTTGGAGCGCGACCTGAACAAGGCCCGGATGGCCACGCTCCTGGACCCGCTCACCGCCGCCGTCTGCTCGGCCGCCGAGGCCAGGGACATGTTCAACCAGATGGTGGAGGCCGAGAAGCCCTGGCTCGAGGGCTACTGGCCCGTGTAGCCGCCAGAGGGCAGGGAAGGACGAACGGCACAACACACCGGGCCAACGGCAGAAGGCACCCGATGGATATCACTCGGCCCCGGGAGGTCCGTCCCCATGTCTTCCGCTATGCAGGCCCGCATCAGGCTGCTTTTCAGAGCCATTGCGCTCACATTTCTGCTGTTCAAGGGAGGCCCCGCGATGGCCGAGCCCGTGACGGTTCAGGTCGTCCCCGCAGGCGAGGCAACCGCTTCCTACTCCGACTGCCGGCGCATGCTGGTGGGGCCCGGAGTGAACCAACCCGACCCTCATCCCGGCTACGCCGGCTTCGTGGGCTGGCAGCACCCCACGCGCCTGCGTGACGGCTCGTGGCTGGTGGGCTTCTCCACCGGCTATTGGCACGCCTCACCGCCCACCCCTTTGCAGATCGGCGAAGGGACGTTGGCGGAGTGGATCAAGATCGGCTTCCCCGCCGACATCGAGGCCCCCAGCGGCGGGCGGGCGATGCTCATCCGCTCCGAGGACGAAGGGGTCACCTGGAGCAGGCCTCAGACCATCATCGACACGCCACTGGACGACCGGTCTCCGGCCTTCCTCGAGCTGCCGGACGGAACGGTGCTGTGTTCCTTTTTCACCTATTCGGGAGCCGACTTCCACGCGCACCCGGACCTGGCGTACCGCACCGCAATCATCCGCTCCCCGGACGGCGGCCGTACCTGGGAGCAAGAGCCGCGGCGGCTGCCGTCGCCATTCCTGGCCGATGCCACCGACGGTCCGCCGATCCTGCTGCAGGATGGCTCCGTGCTTGTGGCCGTCTACGGCTCTCCACGGGAGGGAGGCCCGGAGCAGCAGGCCATTTTCCGCAGCACCGACAGCGGCCAAAGCTGGGAGTTGCTGTCTGTGCTCAAGACCGACCACGAATACAGCGAGACCGGGATCACACAGCTCCCCGACGGCAGACTGGTGATGATCGGCAGGCCCGAGGGCGACATCACCTGGTCCGAGGATGGCGGGCGCACGTGGACGGAGCCGGTCGCCTTCGGGATGCGCATGTTCGAGCCCAGCCTGCTGGTGCTGCCCGACGGCACACTCCTGTGCCTGCACGGCTCCTATGGTGCCGGGGGCTTCCGGGCGATCTTCAGCACCGACGGCGGGCAGACGTGGATCGCGCCCGCCGCCGACCACGGCTTCGCCGTCGACCCCAGCGTCTACGGCTATGGCCGGGGCACGCTGCTGCCGGACGGCTCGGTGTTCGTGGCCTATATCCACACCGGCGGCCACGCGACCGAGGATGCCCGGACTGAGGCCATCTGGGGCATGCGCCTGAAGGTGAGAGACGACAAGGAGGGTATCGACCTCTTGCCGGCGCCGGGCCGGTAGCGCCCACCGTTTGCCGTTCCCGGCGTCCCGCCCCGGGGGGCGTCTGGCCTGCATGGCGTTCGCCGTCTGCCGTCATCGAGAGCCGAATGGGCAGCCGTACCGCCCATCGGGCCCAGCCGCGCGACGCCCCACCGTTGGCGGGCGGGGACCTGTGCCCCGCCCGACTTGGCGCTCCACCCGGCGCGGTACAGGCCCGCGCCCTACAGCCATGCAGCGCCTCGCCCGCGCAGACCGGGGTCGCGCAGGGGCGGAGACGAAGCACCCGTCTACAGAACGTGTCGCGTCATGTTCAGCCCGCTGACATAGATCGTTGAGGGAGCTCCCTCCATGGCGATGGTCGCTTCCTCCCCCGGCGCTATCAGCAGGTAGTTGTCGCCAAATTCCGCCCAGCTCTCGGTTTCGAGGCGCACGCCGATACCCATGGTGTCTCCGGTGTTGGCCAGCACGATGCGCCCCTCCGCCTTGCTCGCCTCCACGCTTGCCTCCGGGACTGCCTGCAGACCCGCCCACACGGGGTCGGGCCTGGCGCCGAAAAGGTAGTCGTTGCGCGACGTCTGCCCGTCCGCCGTGGTCGCCCGCAGCCGGAGCACGAACAGATCGTGGGCCACCTTCTCGACAGGCCAGGAGACGTTCGCCACGGGCCTCGCGCTACCGGCCTCGACCTTCAGACTCTCTTCCCCGTCGGCCAGCACACTCCCCTTGATGTCGCAAAGCTCCCAGTTCACATCACAGCGGCCCTCGTACACGGAGCTGTTGAGCCAGAGCTCGGCGGCGAAGGTCTCCCCGGGCTTCCACCCGAGCTTGTCGTACCTGGCGCTGGGGTGCAGCGGCTCATACGCCTTGCGGCACCACCAGTACGCCGGGCGGGGCTGGCCGTAGAAATCCAGCACATTGGTGCAGGCCAGGTTGGGCCAAGACTCGTTGAACTGCCAGGGGGCGGTCCCCGCGCAGTGCCACTTGCGGCGCCTGTTGGCCTCGATGGCGTAACGGAGCCCCTCGGCCTGCATGAGCTGGCTGAGTTTGACGAAGGTCTGCAGGTCACGCACCGGGCCGAACAGATTCTCCAACGTGGCGTTGTGGATCCACCAGGCCCCCTTGTGGGTCC
>CAZXDD010000064.1:0-15869 GCA_964639415.1 uncultured Armatimonadia bacterium | reverse complement strand
GCCAGATGCTGCCGGGGGAGTTGGACCTCTCCATCGCTGCGAGGTTCGCGGCGCCCTCGACACCGAATTCGGCGTGTAGCAGAGGATCGATGGTGTTGTACAAGGCGTAGTGCCCTTCCGGCCCCTGGTACTGCCAGGGGCCGTGCACGTCGTGCATCTGGCCGACCTTCGAAACGTCCGCGTTGGCGCAGGGCCCCGTCCCGGAGGTAGGCAGCCACAGGCGCGTCGGATCCAGCCGGTGAACACAGTCCCTGAGAACGGCCAGCGCCGGGTGGGTGTCGTCCAGAGGGGTCCAGTCGTCGTGCATCAGCTCGTTCCCGCCACACCACAGGATGAGGGAGGGGTGGTTGCGGCGGCGCGGGATCATCTTCTCCGCCTGGTCACGAACGTAGGTGAGATACTCCGCATCGGTGGCCGGGCTGTTGTCGATCCCGGATGATGACTGGATGAACTCCTGCCAGACCATGATCCCCAGCTCGTCGCAGAGGCTGTAGAAGACCTCCTTCTCCAGGCAGGCGCCGCCCCAGACTCGCAGGAGATTGCAGTGGGCGTTCCGGGCCATGCGCAGCCGGCGCCTGTATTCGGTCTCCCCCTGGCGCCCGTAGAGCTGGCTAATCGGGGCCCAGTTCCAGCCCTTGATGAACACCTTCCTGCCATTGACCTCCAGGACGTACGGAAGTGCCCCCTCGGGAGCGTCATCATTGGCCACGGCGAGCACCCGCCGCACGCCGAAGCGCACACAGCGGCGGTCCAGGACCTCGCCGCCGGCCGAGGCCAAAGTGACATCCGCCTCGTACAGCGGCTGCGGGCCGTGGCCGTTGGGCCACCAGAGGTCGGGCCTGTCGAGGGTGAAGGCACAGGAGGCCCACGAGGTCAGGCCACCGGGCACGGCGGTTCGGGTCATCTCCGCGATCTTTGCGCCCTCGCGGAGTATGGCCACCCGCATGTCTACCCTTTCGGCGGCCACCACACCCATGTGCGCGGCGACCTGCACATCGGCCTTCTGAAGATCGGGCGCCAAAGCGACGTCGACCTGCACATCATCCATCCACGCCGGCCCAGACACGTGCAGGCTCACGCCGTCGTGGATACCCAGGGGCACAAGACGGGTGCACCAGTCCCAGTCATAGGCAAAGCGCGCCTTCCAGTGCCTCACCTGACCGGTACGCCCGATCTGGCCAACTTGCTCCGGAGCGTGCTCCACGACGACCACCAGCGTGTTTTCTCCGTCCAGGGATAGCAGGGAGGTGACGTCATAGTCGAAGGCGTCGTTCTGCCCCGTGTGGTCGCCCAGGTGCGACCCGTTCAGGAAGACGTGGCAGGCATAATCGACGCCTTCGAACCGCAGCCGCACCACGCCCTCGACCGGGACCTCGGGGGTGGCAAACTGCCGGGTATAGACCCAGTCGCGGGCGCCGGTCCATTCGCAGGCGCGGCTGTTGAGGTCATAGGTCCAGTCCGGGATCAGGCCGGCATCACGGGCGTCCTCCTGAACGGCTCCGGGCACTCGTGCGGGGATCCATTGCGTGGGCATGACAGATCGCGGGTCCTGCCACACTCGGCGCCACTCCCACTCGCCGGGCATCATGTGCAGGACAAGCCAATCGCCGCCGTCCAGAGATATCTGCTTGGGTTCCATGCGCGTCTTCCTCCAGTGGCCGTGGCGGTCCCGCCGCCGGTTGGGTCCGGCATCATTGTTCTTCCGCGTGCTCACAGCCACCTGCCCCGGACTGCGACGGTCGCGGGGCAGGTGGTTGCAGTCTGAGGCCTCGGCGGCGGCCGAGGAAAGCCTCAGCTCCGCCCGCGCGCACGCGGGCAGGGCGTCTGGGGGCACAAACGGCGCTTTGGAGCGCTCGGTGCACGCGACCGCACGGGTGGTGCGACTCGATGGTGCAAAAAACGCGTCACATCGTGCCTCATCGCCGGCCGTCCCAGCTCGCTCACCGGGGGCCGGGGCGTGCAGATCGTGCCGAGACGAAGCGGTTTCACTGATCCCCCGCATTCACCGTGATTTCACACCATTTGGCGGGGCGGTACGGATGAGCTAAGGAAGTGGGCAGGGCGGCCGAGAAGGAATCAGCGGGCGGCGATCGGGCAGACGCCGTCCGGCTCCCTGCCGTTGCGGTGCGGCACCGCGATGCCTCAGGCGGGGACGCCCACAGAATGAACTCAGGCCCGGCCTTGAGCGCCGGGGGGAGAGCGAATGGAGAAGCTACTGCGGGCGCTGGTCGGGCGCTTCAGGCCCGGCCGCCGCGCCGCCGCGCGCCGCTCGGACGCCCCAGCAACCGGAGAACGCGACACAGGGCTACTGATCGCGCTGGGTGCGCTGGGGGTGGCATTCCTGGCGACTGTGCTCTGCCAGACCTGGCACTGGACGCGGGGGCATATCGAGCAGACCGCGAACCAGCAGGCCCTGCTGGCGGTGCACTTCGACAACTCGCTGCGCGAGTACGTCGCGACGCATGTGCGCCCGGAGATGGAAAAGCGGGTGGGTCCCGGCGAGTTCGTGCCGGAGTCGATGTCGACTTCCTTTGTGGCCAGGAGCGTGTTCGACCAGGTGAGCATGCACTTCCCGGGCTACCTGCTCCGTTTCCCCTCGGACAACCCGCGCAATCCCGCCAATGCCGCGACGCCGGCCGAGAGCAGGGTCATCGAGTTCTTTCGCCGGAACCCCACGGCGGAGGGCTGGAGTGGTCCTATCGAGCACCAGGGTGTACTGTACTACGCACAGGCGATCCCGCGACGGTTTGACCGGAGCTGCCTGAGCTGTCACGGCCGGCCCCAGGACGCCCCGGCGGCACTCGTGGAGCGCTACGGCGCCACCGCGGGCTTCGGCAGGGCACCGGGCGAGGTCTCCATAGACCTGATGGGGGTGCCCGTGACTGCGGCGATGGCGGCCGCGGCAGGCAGAGTGCGCGGGCAGATGCTGGGGGCTGTAGCTCTGTGCCTCGCCTTCATCCTCGCCATCGCGCTGGTCGTGGCTCGCGACGCCCGACGCCGGTGCGCGGCTAAAGACGCGTTGAGGGCCGCCGACGAGCGCCTGGCGGCGACACTGCATTCCATCGGCGAGGGGGTCATCGGTACCGATGCCCGGGGGCGCGTGACGGCGTTCAACCCCTGCGCCGAGCAACTGACCGGCTGGTCATCGGCCGACGCGCAGGGACTGCCGGTCTGGCGGCTCTTCCGGATGGTGCCCAAGAGCGGTGCCGACGACCCGCCCGACCCGGTGCGGTCCGTGCTGGAGGACGCGCAATCCGTGGAGCTGGCGAAGGGCACCGTGCTTGTCGCGCGGGACGGCACGCAGCGGCGGATCGATGGCGGTTGCACCCCGATCCGCGACCGTGACGGTGCGGTCATCGGGGCAGCACTGGTCATCCGTGATGTCACCGAGGACCACCGCGCCCGCGAGGAGCTTGCGGAAAGCCGCGAGCGCCTCGCTCAGATCGCCGAGCTCAGTGGCGAGCTGATCTGGGAGACCGACGCCCACGGCCGTCTCACCTATCTGAGTCGCGCGTGCGGCACGCTGGTGGGGTGCGAAGCCGAGGACCTCGTGGGGAGCATGCTCTGCGACTTGCTCCCCGACGTGAAACAGGACGGGTTCGCCGCCACTGCCGGGCCGTCGGATGATGAGGCGGCCTCGTATCGCGATTGGCCCAGTCGTCTCCCGGCCCGTGACGGTCGTGTCTCGCAGGTCATGGTCAATGCGGTCGCCATGCTCGGACCGGACGGCGAGTTCCGCGGCTACCGCGGCTCGGCCCGGGACGTGACGGAGCAGATCAGGACGCAGGCCGAGATCGAGAGGAGTCGGGAGCAGTTCATGCTGGCGGTCAACGGCTCTCAGGACGGAATCTGGGACTGGGACCTCCGCGGCGGGGAGCTGTTCTTGTCACCGCGCTGGAAGCAGATGATTGGCTACGAGGACCACGAACTCCCCAACTGCGTGGACACCTTCTTCGGGCGCCTTCACCCTGAGGACTCCCATCGTGTGCGGGACTACCTGGCCTCGTACCTCCGCGGCGAGATCCCCTGCTACAGCATCGAGTTCCGTTTCCGACACCGGGATGGGTCCTATCTGTGGATTCTGGCGCGGGGTGAAGCCCTGCGCGACGAGCGGGGCATCCCGTACCGCATGGCCGGCTCCCACACGGATATCACGGAGCGCAAACGGACGGAGTCTGCCATCATCGAGAGTGAGGGCAAGTACCGGCTCCTGCTGGAGCACTCTTCGGAGTTGATCTGGAGCCTGGACGGCGAAGGGATCTTCTGCTACGCCTCTCCGTCGTGGCAGACGGTGCTGGGATACGATCCGTCTCAGATCGTGGGCACCTGCTTCCGGGATATCATCCACCCGGAGGATCTGGCCGAGTGCTGCGAGGCCATCGGCACATCGGCCCGGACCGGCGACAGGCTGGCCGATGTGGACTATCGGGTGAGACACGCGGACGGGACGTGGCGCTGGCACACCGCCAGCGGGAGATCGGTGATCAACTCCCGGGGCGAGTGCACTCTTCTGGTAGGTATCTCGCGGGACATCACGGAGCGTCGAAGAGCCGAGCATGCCCTCCGCGACCAGCGGCAACTGCTGGATGCCATTGTCAGCGCGATCCAGGCGCCCGTGTTCTACAAGGACCTCGATGGCGTATACCTCGGAGGCAACCAGGCCTTCGCCGACTTCCTGGGTCTGGACCTATCATCGGTCATCGGGCGGACGTCGGATGAGATCGATCCCCCCGACCTGGCGGACAGGTACCGCTCGGCGGACGAAGTGATCCTGCGTACCGGGCAGCCGCAGGTATACGAGGCCGAGGTGCTGTGCGCCGACGGCACCAGACGGCAGGTCGTGTTCCACACATCGCCCTTCCGGGCGCCGGACGGCAGCGTCGCCGGCACCGTGGGGGCCATGCTGGACATCACGGAGCGCAAGCGGGCAGAGCTGGAACTGCAAAAGGCCCTGGCGGAGGCCGGGAGACTCAACGTCCACCTGCAGGAGCAGACGGCGCTGGCCAAGCGCCTGGCGGCCGACGCCGAGGCCGCCAGTGCCGCCAAGAGCGAGTTTCTGGCCAACATGAGCCACGAGATTCGCACGCCGATGAACGGCGTACTGGGCATGACCGGGCTACTTCTGGAGACCGACCTGGACGAGGAGCAACGGCGGTATGCCGAGACCTCGCTCTCCAGCGCTCAGGCCCTGCTGGACCTGATCAACGACATCCTCGACCTGAGCAAGGTCGAGGCCGGGCACATGGAGCTGGAGGTCCTGGACTTCGACCTGAGCGCCCTGCTGGACGACTTCGCGGCCATGATGGGAGTTCGCGCCCGGGACAAGGGCCTCGAGTTCGTCTGTGCCCTGGAGCCGGGAACGCCGGAATTGCTGCGGGGAGACCCGGGCAGACTGCGCCAGGCGCTGACGAACCTGGCCGGCAATGCGCTCAAGTTCACCGAGCGTGGTGAGGTCTCGGTGTTTGTCGGGGTGCAGGAGCAATCCGCCGAAGACGTCGTCATCCGCTTCTCGGTGCGCGACACAGGCATCGGGATTCCCCAGGAAGCCCTGGACCGTCTGTTCACCAGCTTCTCTCAGGTGGACGCCTCCACCACGCGGCGCTTCGGCGGCACAGGGCTGGGCCTGGCGATCTCCAGGCGCCTGGCGGAGATGATGGGCGGGCGGATCGGGGTGTACAGCAAGCCGGGCGTCGGGTCGGAGTTCTGGTTCACCGCCCGCCTGGAGCCGCGCCAGGCGGCGGGCCAGGTGACACGAGGTGCGCCGGAGAGCGCCGTGGCCGGACGGCGGGTCCTGGTGGTGGACGACAACGCCACCAGCCGCGACTCGCTGCGCGCCGTGCTGACGGCCTGGGGTCTGGACGTCACCGAGGCCGCCGGCGGGGAACAGGCCATCCGGAGGGTCCGGGAGGCCGCCGCGGCCGGGGTGCCCCTGGAACTGGCGCTGGTCGACATGCAGATGCCGGGCATGGATGGTGTCGCGGTCGGCCGCGCGATGGCGAGTGATGCAGACCTGCGCGGCGTCCGCCTGGTGCTGCTCACGCCGCTGGGCCATCACGCGGACTGCGAGCGGCTGCACAGCGACGGCTTCGTGGCCTCACTGGACAAGCCCGTCGGGCGGGCGGCACTTGCCGATGTCGTAGCGACCGCTCTGGCCGGAGAGCCGTGGCATCCACGGCGTGTCACCGCGGCCACGGAATCCGGAGCGGACGACCCCGCGTTGGCGCCGGCGCGCATTCTGCTCGCCGAGGACAACATCACCAATCAGCGGGTCGCGGCGGGCATTCTGCGCCGATTCGGGCTGCGCGCCGACACTGTGGCCAACGGCACCGAGGTCATCACGGCACTGGAAAGCCTGCCGTACGATTTGGTCTTGATGGATGTGCAGATGCCGCAGATGGATGGCCTGGAGGCGACCCGGGTGATCCGTGATCCGGGGTCCGCGGTCCTGGACCACACCATCCCGATCATCGCCATGACGGCTCACGCCATGCAGGGCGACCGGGAGCGCTGTATCGCCGCCGGCATGAACGACTATGTGACCAAGCCCGTGGTTCCTCAGGCGCTGGCCGAAGCTCTGCGGCGTTGGCTGCCCGGGCAGGGGGCTCTCTTCGCCAGGTCCACCTCCGAGCCCTCGCCTCAGCCCTCCGATACCCCGCCTTCGCCGCCGGTGTTCGACCGCGCGGGCATGATGGACCGGCTCGAGGGCGACGAGGAGCTGGCAGAGATGGTGATCGAGAGCTTCCTGGATGACATTCCGCGCCAATTGCAGGCGCTGCGGGAGCTACTGGCCGCGGGGGACGTCAGGACTGCGCAGCGGCAGGCGCATACCATCAAGGGGGCGGCCGGCAATGTCGGAGCCGAGGCGCTGCGCGCCGTGGCCGCCGAGACCGAGCTCGCCCTTCGTGCCGGCGCCCTGCAGGCGGCCGGTGCTCACCTGCAAAGCCTGCAGGACCAGTTCGACCGGCTGAGGCAAGCCGTTCTGAGCGGCGAATCCGACCGCCCGGCTTCCGACGATGGGAGACAGTACCGTTGCGCGTCCTGATGGCGGAAGACGATCTGACCTCGCGCACGATTCTGAGGGCCATGCTGAGCCGCTGGGGCTTCGAGCCCGTTCCGGTGAACGACGGCCACGCGGCCTGGGCCGTGCTCCGGCGGCCGGACGCCCCTCGACTGGTGATCCTGGACTGGAACATGCCGGGCATGGACGGACTGGAGGTCTGTCGGCGGGTGAGAGAGGCGGAGGTCTCTGATCCGCCCTACATCATCATCCTGACTTCCGAGGGCGAGAAACGCAGCATCGTCACCGGCCTGGAAGCCGGGGCCAATGACTACATCACCAAACCATACGATGCCGAGGAGCTGCGGGCGAGGATCAAGGTCGGTGAGCGCATGCTGGATTTGCAGGCAGACCTCAATGCCGCCAAGAGTGCCCTGGCCCACGAGGCCACCCACGACGCCCTCACCGGGGTCCTCAATCGCCGTGCCGTGCTGGGATGCCTGGAGAAGGAGTTGGCCCGCGCCCGCCGTCAGGAGACGCCGGTAAGTGTGGCCATCTGCGACATAGATCACTTCAAGCGCGTTAACGATCGCTACGGCCATCAGGTGGGGGACCAGGTGCTCTGCGGCTTCTCGGCCGTCCTGGAGTCCGGCATCAGGGCCTACGACGTCCTGGGGCGCTACGGTGGCGAGGAGTTCGTGATCGTCGCTCCGGGCGCGCGCGATGCCTCCGAGGAGCCGCTCTACGAGCGGCTCTGTGCGCGGGTGGCCGCAACCCCGATCGCCACACGCGCCGGCGAGGTGGCCATCACCGTGAGCATCGGTGTTGCCACGGCCACGGGCGATGGGACCGTGGACAAGATGCTCGAGGCCGCCGACTCGGCGCTCTACCGAGCCAAGGAGGAAGGCCGCAATCGCGTCTGCCATGCGGCGACGCCTGCCGGCATCCCGGCAGACGCAGCGCTCACTCCCCGCAATGCGGCGTGATCGCTGCCTTGTTCGACAGTCCCCGCTACCTCAACCCCGCGAGCCCTGCTGCTCTTCGGCGGCCTGTCTCTGCTCCGTCTCACCCTCCTCCCCGATGTAGTACCGGTAGTTGGCGAACACCACATGCGGCTTGCCGTGCAGGGCGATCTGCAACTGCAGAGCCGTCTGATTGTGCAGAAGCTGCTCCCACCAGTGCTTCGTCACCACCTCAGGCAGGACGACGGTGACCACATCGAAGCGCTTCTGAGCCAGGACCGTGTCGATGTACTCCACCAGGGGTCCCAGCAGACTGCGGTACGGTGAGTGCAGCACGACCAGAGGGATTCCCAGGCCAAAGGTGTCCCAGCTCGCCATGAGGGAAGGCCGAGGCGCGGGCCTCTCGGTCTCGATGTGGATGGCCCGCACGTCGTCGTCGCTGGTGGACAGGGACTTGGCGTAGTGCACCGCCTCCAACATGCCGCGGTGCACGCTGGCCACCAGGACCAGCACCAGGTTCGAGACCGGCCCGGGCCGGGTCGCATCGTCCAGACTGATGCGGGCGGCGAAGTCCAGATAGTGGCGGTGGATGCGCACGAAAGCCCACACGAGGGCGGGGATGAGCACCACCACGATCCAGGCGCCGTGGGTGAACTTGGTGATCGCGATGACGACCGTCACGACGGCGGTCACCGCGGCCCCGAAGCCGTTGATCGCCACACGGGTTCGCCAGTGCGACTCCTCCTGCCGCCGCCGCAGCCAGTGCCGCACCATTCCCGCCTGAGAGAGCGTGAAGCTCAGGAACACTCCCACCGCATAGAGCGGGATGAGCCTGTGGGTATCGCCGTGGAAGGCAACGATCAGACCGGCAGACACGGCGCCCAGTAGGACGATACCATTGGCGAAGACGAGCCTGTCGCCCAGGCTCCCGAGCTGGCGCGGCAGGTAGCCGTCGGAGGCCTGAACGCTGGCCAGACGCGGAAAGCCGTTGAAGCTGGCATTCGCGGCCAGAATGAGGATCACGGCGGTCAGAAACTACACCGCGTAGTACATCAGGCCACGGCCGAGTGTGGCCCGAGCCAGTTGCGAGACGATCGTCTCATACTCCACCGGGACAACGTGCAGCAGGCCGGCCAGGGTGGTGATGCCGATGAACAGACCTCCGAGCAGCACGGCCAGCCACGTCAGGACCTTCGCCGCGTTTCGGGCCACCGGCTCGCGGAACGCCTGGACGCCGTTGGCGACGGCTTCGATCCCCGTCAAAGCCGCACACCCCGAGGAGAACGCCCGCAGGATGAGAAACAGCGTCAGGGCCCCGGTGGCCTGGATGTGAGTCCGGTGGCCAAGGGCTCCATCACCGGCAGACCCGCCAGGCGGCGAGCAATCCCGACCACGATGAGTACCCCCAGCGCGACAATGAACCCGTAGATCGGGGCCATGAAGACCCGCGCCGACTCCCGTACTCCGCGCAGGTTGGCCAGCGTGATGAAGGCCACGCAGCCCACGCCGATAGCGACGCGATGCGCCAAGAGCTGCGGAAAGGCCGATGTGGTAGCCGCGACCCCCGAAGCCACCGAGACGGCCACGGTCAGGACATAGTCCACGAACAGCGCGGCACCGGCGACCTGCCCGGCGGTCATGCCGAGGTTCTCGCGGGCAACCGCATAGGCGCCGCCGCGGGCCGGATAGGCCGCCACCACCTGCCGGTACGAAGTGGCCACGATGGCGATGAGCACGACGATCGCGATTCCCACGGGCAGCGAGACCGGCAGAGCCCCGGTGCCTGCCAAGGCCAGCATAAGCAAGATCTCGTCGGTGGCATCGGCCACCGAGGACACGCCATCCGAGGCAAAGACGGCGAGAGCGGCGCAGTTGGAGAGGCGCTGGTGCGCCTGCTCCACTGTGGCCAGAGGGTCTCCGAGCAGAAGACGGCGCAGGGGGTTAGGCATGTTCGTTCAGCTCCCAGCCCACAGCAGACGGACCAGGACCCACGGGACCTGCTCTCGGACCAGGCAGGCGCTCAGAAAGGGCCGCGTCGAGCCCCGGTGTCGCGTTGGGATGCGCCCCATGGGTGGACGGGTGATGAGGAACTACCTCGACGCCTTCGATCATACGCCGTTGGCGGCGGCTGACAAGGCGGCTTTGCGACAGCGCCGGGCCGCCTGCGGTCGCGGAGAACGCTGAGGTCGTCGCAACGGCAACCGGCGACGCGGAACCGGCGCCCAGGTGCAGGCGTTGCTTCTTGGTTGGAGGTACCGCGCCCGCCCGGACGGCCTATGCATGGTCCCGCAGGCGGCGGGCACGACGCCATGCCCTACTAGCAGGCCGAGACGAGGGATACATGCGGGCGCGACGCATACGGAAGCTGATCTGGTTGGTGGTGGTGCTGACGGGCCTCGGGGTCGGCGGGAGGCGCCTGGTCCTGTCACGCGCTCTTTACCGCCTCAACCTCGGCGAGACGGCAGACCTCCCCGAGATGCCGGAGCCCCGGGCCGGCCAACGCATACTCATCTTCGCCCCCCATCAGGACGACGAAACCCTCGGTTGCGCGGGGTATATCCAGCGGGCAGTGGCCGCGGGCGCCCGGGTCCACGTGGTCCTGATGACTAATGGCGAGTACCCGGAGCTGTCGCTGCTCATCACCGAGCGGACACTGCACAAGACCCCAGACAAGTTCATCCGACTGGGCTACATGAGGCAGAGCGAGACCGTGGGTGCCGCTGCGTCGCTGGGTCTGGACGCGACCGCCCTGACCTTCCTGGGCTATCCCAATAACTATCTGGACCGGATGTGGCTGCCCTCCAACTGGTCGCCCGAGAACCCGGTGCGGTCGGCCCGGACCCACGCCACGCGGTCGCCCTACGGCAACTCTATGACGCCGGGCGCCATCCACTGCGGTGAGTCCGTGCTGGCGGACATCGAAGCGCTCCTGCGGCGGCACAGGCCGGACACGGTCCTCACCGTTGACCCCAACGACGTCCATGTGGATCATTGGCCCACCTACGGCTTTGTGAAGCTCGCGCTGATCGAGTTGGCCGTGGACGGGAACCGCTTCGCCGCCGACTGCGCCCTGTACGGGTACCTGATCCACAGGCCCCACTGGCCGGCCCCGCGGGGCTATAAGCCGTGGCTGCGCATGGAGCCCCCGGCCCTGCTCCATGCATCGGGGAGCCCGCGCTGGTACAGCCTGCCCCTAACACTGGAGCAGACCATGGTCAAACGCGAGGCCATCGGCCTGTACCACAGCCAGGGGGGCTCGGTGTCGCCGTTCCTGCATTCCTTCGCCCGCGCCAACGAGCTGTTCACCTCCACCGCGGAGGTGCCGTGGTCCGTGGCCGCCAACGTTGTGCCAACCCCGGTGATCGACGATCCGCGCTCGGACATCGACAGCGCCGCCGCCGCCCCGGCAGGCGACATCGTCCAGGTCAAGGTGGGGCGCAGGGAGGGCCGCCTGATCGTCGGCCTCGTCACCGCAGGACCGATCAACGGCCACACCCACTACCACATCTCCGTCCATTGCATCGGCCGATCCCGGGCGGAACGCGCAGTGTGCCACTACACCTGGCAGGCCCGGGCCGCCCGAGGCCGGATCTACCGGGGGGGCGTCCTGAAGGACATCGCCGCCGACACGCTCCACAGCGAGACCGCCGGAAGGTCCGCGCGCCTCTATGCCCCCTGGCCGGGGACCGATACCGGCCCGGCCACGCTCATGGTCCGCGCCTGGAGCACCAGGCGCGGACGTGTCCTGGACGAGACGACCATCGCCACCATCGATGTCCCGGCGCCGCGGGCGCAGGACGGTGGGTAAAGGACTGGATCGGAATGCCACCGGACGCAGGTCCCGCTGAGGAGCCGCACATCCGCCCCGCAGACCATGACGACCTCCTGCCTGCCGCGACCGCCTACCTCAGGGCCTTCCCCGATACCCTGGATCAACTCGGTGCACGCGACATGAGACCCGTCGCGGTGGCCGACATCATGCGCGTCTGTCTGCAGGCGGAGCCGCGGGGCTTTTTCGTGGCCGAGGTGGGCGGGCGCCCGGCGGGATACACCATCTGCCCCTCGCGGACCGATCGGGTCGCGCGGGTGGCATTCCTGCGCGGGCACGTGCTCCGGGTGCTGTGGAACTGGGGCACCGGCAGGTACGGCATCGGCATCGGCCCCGCGCTTCAGGCACTTGCGGACAAGATGCACTTTCTCCGCTCGGACCACCTGCCCGGCGCCGACTGTAGAGCGCGGGTCCTGTCCATCGCCGTCGACCCGGACTTCCAGGGCAGGGGCATCGGCCGCCGGCTGCTTCGGGAGGGACTGAGCTACCTGCGTCGGGAGGGGGCGCCGGACGTCCGGCTGGAGGTCCGGCCGCACAACGCGGCCGCGAAGGCCCTGTACGAGAGCGTCGGGTTCGTCACCGTGGGGCAGGTCAGCGATACCCGGGGGCCGTGGGACGTGATGGTCCTAAGGTGGGAGGATAGCAAGGAATGACGCACCGTCAGGGGACGGTCACCTCCTGTACCGAGACGTCGTCCAACAGGACTGTGGAACTCTCCTTGTGGAGTGTCTCGAAGACCAGCTCATAGGCACCGTCTGCGGCAGCGGTGAAGGAGGCGCTTTCCACCCGCACGAAGGGCGCGGTGAAGTCGTCGCGTCGGGAGACGGGCCGCACCTCGTGTGGCGAGACGATCACCTTCCCGCCCAAAGTCACTTGCACTCGCGGCCACGCCGCCTCAGGCGCGGGCCTGTGGACCCGGGCGTTCTCGCGGAACAGGACCCGGTAGGTCCTGCCCGCCTCGAACCCCGACACTCTCTGGGAGAGTCGCCCCGGCCCCTGGATGAAGGCGAGCTGCTTGCCCTCCGGGATCTTGCCGTTGTCGCAGAAGGGAGCTTCCGGGCCCTTCTGGGTCTCCGGGTGGTTCCAGATCGGGTTGACGCCGCTCCCTCCCTGCCATCCGGCGATGCCGCCGCCGTTGTGGCGCAGGTAGCCCGGCCAGACGGTGAACCTGTCCTGCTCGAAGCCGGGGTTGGCCACCCGCGGCTGAGCGGAGGCCGCCACGGCAAGCGTCAGACCGGCCCAGACGAGCAACGCTGTGAGTCTCACGATCCGGCCCCTCCTTGGCGGGCGCTCACCCGGCCGCAAGTGCCGGGTCCATCCTGCTGTTCCATTCCGCGAGCAGCCGGCGGTGCTCCGCGACGGTGCCCGCCAAGGCGGGCTCGGCGACCCGGTTGTTCATCTCCCACGGATCCGCCTGCATGTCGAAGAGCTGCTCCGCCGGATCGTCTTCAACCATCACGTACTTGTACCGCTCCGTGCGCACGATCCGCCCCTGCTCCTTCCACTCGCAGACCAGGTGATCCCGCCACGTGACTTGTCTGCCCTCCAGCAGAGGGCGCAGGCTCCTGCCCTTGACGCCATCGGGAGCCCCGATGGAGGCATAGTCGCAGAAGGTGCTCATCACGTCCAGCCCGGAGACCAGGTGCGTACCGTCCCGGAGACCCTCAGCGACTTGGCCCGGGCAGGACCAGAGCATGGGAACCTTCATGGACTCATCGTAGGGGTGCCACTTCTGGACGTTGCCGTGCCGCCCGGCGCCCTCCCCGTGGTCCGAGGTGAACACCACCACGGTGTTCTCCGCCTGACCCGTCTCCTGCAGGGCATCCAGCACCCGGCCCACATCGGCGTCCAGCATCTCCACCATGCGGTAGTAGCAGTACAGGTAGTACCGCCACTGCAGCGCCATCTTGAACCCGGCGTAGCCATTGCCGATCCTCTGCGGCCCCGGCGGTCTGCTGGCGTGGTTGGGCGGCAGCTCCGGGAGCCGATCGGCGATGTGCCGCAGAGGCAGCCTCTCGGGCACGAGGGTCTCGGGATGGATCATCCAGTAGCAGATGTCGTGGGGCTGCATAAAGGAGGCCACCATCAGGAATGGGCCGGAGTTCATGCTCCGATTCCTCAGGTAAGCCTCGCAACTGCGCGAGACGAACCCGTCGTCTCCCGCGCCCTGCCCGCCGCCGGTAGGCAGCACGCGAAAGCCCGCCAGTCCCGGCGGGGCATACCCCTGGGGAAGGTGCCACTTGCCGCAGTACACCGTCTCATAGCCGCCCCGGTCGCCCAGCCACTGTCCAAGGTTGGGGAGGTCGGGACGGATCGGCAGGTCGTTGTGGATGACGCCCGTCTCCACGGGCATGCGGCCGGTGAGCACGCTGCTGCGGGCCGGCGAGCAGACGGGGTTGGTGCTGTGCGACTGGATGAAGGTCACCCCCCGTGCCGCGAGCCGGTCCAGGTTGGGGGTGCGCAGGTGGGTCTGGCCCAACGCCGACATGGCATCGAGGTTCATCTGGTCGCACAGGATCAGCAGCAGGTTCGGGGGGCGCTGCGCGTGCACGGCCGGCGCCCCCGGCCCCGCCGCCATGGCGCCGAGCCCGAGCGCTCCCGCCTTCACGAACTCCCGACGCGTGATGGCACGGGCGTCCCGCGGCGTGCTCCGGCAATGCTCCGGCATGCGCAGGCTCCTTGTGTCACGGCCGGTCGCGGCAGGCGGCGTCCGCCCCCGGCACGGCGCTATGTACCGCCCTCTCCCGCATGGATGTAGGCGATCAGGCCCGAGCTGACCACCAGCAACTCTCCCCGCTCATCCACCCAGTAGAACGTGGGGAGGATGCCCGTCCCCGTCTGCTCGTAGCAACGGAGGTTGGTGGCCACGGCTCCCAGCCGCCGCTGAACGGGCCTGTACAGCGTCCCGGCCTCCAGCTCCTGCTTCTGCTCATCCCACACAGGGCGTCCACCCAGCTCGATGGTGGCCTCTTCGGCGAAGGCCAGGATGTGCCCGGGCTTCGCCTGGCAGTTGAGACGGTCGATGAGGGTGAAGGACAGCGGCGCGCCATCATCGCCGGGTAGGCGCTGCACGGCGTCCAGCAGCGACCAGTGGAGGGTGAACGCTCCGGGGATGACGAGGCGCCGGGTCTTCCCGCCGGTGCTGACCTCCAGACCCCCGTCCACGGCGCGACCGGTCTCCTCCAGACGAATATCCGCGATGGCCTTGCCCTCCGTATCCAGCAGGTAGGTTTCCAGCTCCCAGGAGATGGGGCCCGAAAGCGCGTTCGCACCGCACAGGAGCCGAGCGACGTACCGCTGGGTTCCGCCGGAGGCCCTCTTGGTGCATTCCACCTGCAGGCGTGCCGTCCCGTCGGCCAGGGGTGTGCGCTCCACGATGAGCATCCCCTGACGGGTGACCTTTCCGACGCTCATGAGCATGTGGTAGCCGTGCCGCCAGGAGCCCGAGGGATCGAAGGGGCCGGTGGGCGGCGTGAAGCCCTCGAGGCCGCCCAGGAAGTGTGCCAGGGAGAAGTGGTCGGCCATCTGGGTCGTGGTCTTCGGCATCGGAGGCCTCCGGGTGGGTGGGAGACGCGCCGTCAATGGGGTGGGTACCGAAGCGAGCTACTCGGGCACAGAGCCCTCATCACTCCGTGGCCCTGAGCGCCGAGGGACATCTTCGCCCCGTGGCCCAAGATGCCCTGCAGCAGGGGTTCGCGCTGGATCGCGCTTGGGAGCCGCCGACGATGCCCCCGGGTTCTGAGGCGGTCACCGCTGCTCGGAAGCGGCCTCACCGGTGGCCATCAGACCGGATACCGCCAACGAATCGGCCGGATGCACGGGACATCCGTGCATCCGGCCTCGGTACGGCACGCCGTAGCTGCAGGCAGGCCTTCGCTACCCGATCTCGGTCAGTACTCGGTCCAAAGCGTCGATGCTCCGGTCGGCCTGCGCCAGGGTGATGACCAGTGGCGGGGCGACGCGCAACACGTTGCCGTAGATGCCCACGCGCCCGCAGACCACGCCCTGCCGACACATGCGCGTGATGACCTCCATGGTCAGGTCCGCCGCCGGCTCCTTGCTCTGCTTGTCCTTCACAAAC
>CAZXDD010000063.1:0-20296 GCA_964639415.1 uncultured Armatimonadia bacterium | reverse complement strand
GATAATGAGCGGTGACTGGAGTTCAGACGTGTGCTCTTCCGATCTCCGCACCGAGACCGCCAATCGTCCCGGCCGATCCCCGGCGCCGAAAGCAGTCATCGTCGGATTGTCCTGGCACTGCAGCGGGTCGGTGAGCAGCGGGTGCAGGACCTTCTCGTCCACATCGTCATACGTGCCCGCGTACACACCGCGGAACAAGGCATCCCAAAACAGCGCCATCTGCCGGTCATTGTAGTCGAAGGCCTCTCCGGGGCGCTCAGACACCCCGTAGCACGAGGTCTGCGTGGCCAGGTGGCGCCAGGCGATGGCGCGGTCCTTATGCTCCAGAGCGGCGTTGATCTGCGCCAGTTCCGGCACCAGCGCGTACACGGGGTCATCCAGAGCGCCGATCCGGCCCTGATCCAGCGCGGTGAGCAGCAAGTGGCTGTACCAGGGCTTGGCGGCTGAGGCCACATCGCCGCGTGCGGACTGGTCGCCCCAGGTGTAGACCATCAAGCCATGCCGCACCACGCAGCCGCGGCCGCCGATGAGGTCCCGCAGGGCGTCCAGGGCCTCGGCGTCCATCCCTGCGTCGCCGGGTGAGATGGTCTGCCACTGCTCTCCGGGCCAGACCGATGCCATGTCGGCTCCTCCTGAGCAAGCGGCGAGGCAGCACAGGGCGAGAGACATCAGCGCAACGAGGCGGTGCGGTCGGTGCAGGTACTGGGGCATGGTCATGGTCCTCTCGATCCAGGTGGGGTGGGCTCCCCCCTCACCTGCGCCAATACGTCCGGCGCGACCTCTCCCGGACGCTCGCTGGGAGAGGTGCGGACGGCGCTCGCCCAGGCGCAGGTCTCTCCCAAGGGGCCGGGACGGAACGGGCAGACCCCTACTCCAGCCGGATCGCCCGGACCTCTATCGTCACGCCCTCGGTGTTGCTCGGGTCCAGCCGCATGCCAGTCACGCAGCCACCCCAATACTCGCTTTGCCCCACATCGAAGCTGTAGCTGTGGAACTCCCCGTCGGCTCTCGTCTCCACGTGGGCGCTGGCGCGCTCCTCCGCGCGGGGCAGCGACGCCGTGGACCAGAAGAGCTGTGCGCCGCCCGCCCGGCTCACCCGCATCTCCACCACTACCTTGGTGAACTCACTCGCCCGGAGCTTCAGCGGCGGAGAGCTCAAAGCCGGGTCGTCGGTGACGCTCACAGCGCGGAAGCCCTCCTCGCCGACCTTCACATCCCCCAGACCCATCATGCCGCTCCAGGAGCCCAACTCCGCCCCGGTCCACGAGCTCCGGCTCGTGGGCCCTTCCTCCATCGGCGCGGCCTCCCGGGCCTCCCGGTACCAGGAGTCATAGGGCCCCAGCCCCACGTCCTCGGGTGCCAGGTCCACATGCTCTGTGGGAGAGTCACTGAACGTATCGCGGATCGCGTCCAGGTACGAGAACCCATAGCCCCGGGTGGGCTCGATGTAGTGGCCTTCGCCGAACTCGTTCCAGCAGCAGAAGATCGCCGTGCGCTTCTCCGGGCCGTCGGCGCTCTTGGCGTCCATCAGCGCCTTCGCTCGCCGACACAGCTCCCGGAACTTCTCCGGGGTGTTGTCACACCAGTAGAATGAGTTCTCGTTCCACGGCCGCTGATCCCAGCCCATCATCGCCGCGGTGATATCCGGCAGGGCGCCGATCTCGGCCTTGGCCTTCCAGATCGCCTCCTGCTGATCGACGAAGCCCTCATACGCGGCGCACAGAGCGCCGCCCACGCTCCTACTGTCCGCGGGCGGCGACCACTGATTGCCGTAGGCCGACGTGGCGTCCCAGCCCTCCTGTGCCATGCGCTCCAGGCTCGCCCGGTCGCCGAAGCCCACGCACCCCACGATGTACAGCCCCTCCAGGCCGCGCCGCCGGCACGCTTCCCGCATGGCCTCGAAGGTCTGCTTCACCCGGTCGCTGCCGCCCAGGTGCTTGGTCACATTCCCCGGCACCCAGATGTACAGCACCGGCTTGCCGTCGACCTTCAGGTACGAGGGGTGGGTGAAGTAGTTGTCCAGCCAGAAGGGCAGGACATTGTCCATCAGGTCATCCACCGACCCCACCCCCTGGCCACAGCCGTTCTCCCACATAATCCCGAACCGTATCCTGTCCAGATAGCGGGCCTTGAGCAGACCGTCGTGGATGGCGTGCCCCAGCGATTGCTGCACCGGCCCGTTGATGCTGGAGCGGTACCAGCAGTAGACGACACCCGAGATCCCGTGCTCCAGCCACCACTTGATGTGCCAGTCGGCCACCTCCGGCGTGCCCTCGTTGTACCAGCCCAGCACGGGCTTGCGCTCCGGATAGGGCTCGATCCTCTTCCAGCCATAGTGGGTGCCGTGCTTCCACAGGGGGCAGTAGTGGGTCCAGACCTCGTACTTGCCCATCTGAGCCGGCACGGGTTCGGGAACGTAGTCCGCCGGGGAGACCTCGACCGCGGGGCTGAAGGGCACGGTGGCCGTCAACCGCGCCGTGCTGACCTGTGGCCCCGCGACCTCCACGGAGAACTCCGCCGGTCCGGGGACTCGCGCCCGCACCTCCCAGCCCAGCTCGGCCTGCTGCCCATAGCCCAGCTCCGGCACGGCCTGCGTGGCGTCGCCCGGCAGCGTCACCCCCTCGGGACAGCGCAAGGTCGCCTGCAGGCCGGTTGCCGGCCCGCCCACATTGCTCAGCCGCACAGTCAGGCGCTCCGGCCGCTCGGCCCGCGGCAGTACCGCATCCGTGGTGAGGTTCAGAACCCGCACCTCACCCTCGCTCCGGGGCTCGGCGCCCAGGCGCACGTAGCGGATCAGCGTCGTCGCCTCGGTCGCATCCGAGGGCGCGATCCCCAGACCCAGGAGCCGGCCCTCCCAGCCCGGCCACTGCCAGGGCTCCAGCACGTAGCTGTGCATCGCTCCGTCGGCGATGGTGGAAAAGGGCATGCGCCCGGCGCCCCTGTCGGTGATGTACACCAGCGCCGCCCGGCTGCCGTGGTCCACGGACATGCGCAGGCTCAGATAGTCCAGGCCACCGAGGTCCACGTTCAGATTGTCGTGCATGGCGAGGGCCGTGCCGCTTTCGGTATGCACCACCAGTCCCTCGGCCGAGGCCTGCACCCTTGCCCCCTGTGTGCCGTCCCAGCCCTCCACCGCGGAGGCGAACTCGAAGGCCTCGGCCGCGCTCCCGGGCGACCGCGGCTCGCCGCCGGCCCCGTAGGTGGCCGCGATCACCTCCGCCGAGGTCAACGGACGGCTGTAGAGCTTGACGTACTCGAGGTCGCCCACGAAGCCTCTGCCGAAGCCCTCTCCCGAGCCGATGCACAGCGGCTCTTCCGTGGCGGTGGGCTCCCCGCGCCGCGCCACCTGATGGGGCAGGCCGTTGACCCACAGACGCAACTGCGTCCCGTCCCAGGAAGCCACCAGATGGTACCAGACGTCGGTGGGGAGCTTGAAGGTCCCCACCCGGGGCTCCCAGGCATCCTCGAGGTAGGTGAAGAACGACAGCCGACTGCTCTCCACCGGCCAGTCCACGCGCAGCAGGTACTCGCCCTTCTTGAACACCAGGAGCCGCCCGTCGGAGATGTCCGTCGGCCGCAGGCGGGCCTCGATGCAAAGGCCCCTCCGCAGGCACAGATCGGGTGCCGAGGGTACGGTGATCTTCGTCTCGCCGTCCAGACGCAGGAAGGTCTTCTCGCCCTCGGTGACGGCCTGGCCGCCGCTGAGCGCGGCGGTATGGCCATTGCCGCTGAGGTCGAGGATCTGAGACTCGGCGCTGTCGAACTGCCAGTGGGCGATGAGGCCGTCCGCGGCGGCGGCCGAGACGGCCGGGAGCACTGCGCACAGCAGCACGATGAGGCGGCATGCGTGCGACATCAGTGCGGCCTCCTGTCGGTGGGTGGGGCCCGGTCGTCTGTTGTGCCCGTGTCGGACCTACCAGGCCCGTCCTGTCAGGACAGACGACGAACGGCATGCGGGCGAGACGCCCGCGGTCCCAGGCACGGCATACGGCATACGGCTACGGGCGGCACACCCTACTCCACGTACCGGTCCGTCTCCTGCCTCGGGTCCAGGACGGTGGCCTCTCGGGCCGTCAGGATGCGGGCGGAGAAGATGTGGGGGCCCGCCGAGACCTCGACCACCTGCTTGCTCAGAGCGCGGCTCGCCAGCCTGCCCCGACCCGCCGGGACCTTCCCCACCGTCACCGTGTCCACGCACCGACCATCCACGTAGAAGCCGACAACGACCGGCCCCGAGTCCATCGCGCCGAGGTTGCTCACCGCGCAGGTGATCTCCACCTCGCCCGGCCCGGTCTGCCGGGTCCAGACGCTCTGGGGCATGATGGTCACACAGGGCCTGACCCAGTAGTCCCAGAAGAGGCGCTCGGCGTTGGCCACGACCGCCTCCCGCTGCCGATCGCCGCTCTCGCTGCGCTCCAGGCCATAGCCGCCGTAGCCGCTGTTGTACCAGGCGATCCCGCGCATCTCCGGACAGAGCCGGCGGATGGCGCGCACCACCTGCTCTTGCTCGCCCAGGTCGATCCAGTCCGGGCGCTCGCAGGCGTCCAGGGCGATGAGGGTGTAGCAGTGGTTGCCGTAGGCCGGCAGGAGCATGTCCGCCGAGCGCATGATCTCGCCCAGCCGCGCCTCAATCGTCTCGTAGATGTCGTCCAGACCCAGCTCGTCGGGAATGGCGCGGAACAGATAGGTCTCCACCAGCAGCAGGTCGGCGCCCTCCCGGTAATACTGTGCCAGCTCCTCGCGCAGGCCGCCGCCGTGCCAGACGGCGAAGAACCTCTCCGGATGCGCCCGCTTGGCCCGCACCATGGCCCGCATCGAAGCGGCCGAGGCCCGCTCCTTGAAGCTCCCCGGGTAGCCTCCGGTCTCGTCAATGCCGGGCCCGGCGGCATAGGGTGGCTGCCCGCCGCTGAACTTGCCGTCGAAGACCGCCTCGATCTCAGAAAGGACCGCCTCCGGGTCGGTCTGGGCCCTCTCTTTGTCATAGTACGACCAGCTCATGCCCCCATACTCCCAGTGCAGCGGCGTGATCCCCCGCTCCGCCAGCCTCTTGCGTTGCGCCTCGTCATTGGCCGAGGCCACGCAGGTGGTCCAGCGCAAGGTGGGCTCCTCGCCGTACCATACGAAGTTCAGCTCGCGTCCGGCCACCACTACGGGCAGCGTGATCTGCGCGGTGTTATTGCTCTCGTCTGTTTCATTCAGGGCCTGCTCCGGGTCCAGCGTGGCGGTCACGGTGTAGATGCCGTTGGCCGGGGCGCTGAACGGAAGCACGCCCTCGGCGAGGCCATCCGCCAGTGTGAGGCTCAGCGGGAAGCGCCGCACCAGTCCCGACGGGTATCCGATGGCCAGCTCGGCCGGGATTGCGCCGGCCGTCTCGCCCTCCACCTGTGCGCGTAGCACGATCTGCACAGTCTCCCCCTCCACGGGGAACACGGGGTTGGTATAGAGCCCGCCGGTGGTGTACGGCGCGGCCGTGAGCGAGAGGTCCAGGGCGTGTCCGGGGGGCACCATCGTCACGATCGCGAGCGTTCCGAGCAACAGCGAGGAAAGCCTCATGCACTGCTCCTGTGATGTTCCCGCACCCCGTCTGCGCGGAGGCCGGGGGTCTGAAACCGTTGCGGAGCGCCCGCCTCCTCGGCGGCGCCTGTGCGTCGCGGACGAAGGCCCCCTGCGCTCCGGGAGCGAACCTGGGTCCGGCGGTCCGCCCGCCGCATCCCATGAGAGGAGGCCATGCCTATGGCCGGGTTTCTGCGCCGGCTGCTGGGCGGCAGGGGTGACACAGAGCCCCCGGCGCCTCGACACGATCTCCCCCACGAGATGACCAATCCCCGTGACCCTACGTCGAAGCTGCTCCTGGTACCCGCCGGGGGCTTCTGGGCCGGAGGCATGCACGCCGACACCGTGCGGTACCCCGGGCCCAACGGGACGTACGAGATCTCCTATCTGCCCGACTACTATCTGGGCGAGACGGAGATCACCAACGCCCAGTACGCGCTGTTCCTGGCTGAGACACGACCCGACGCTTCCGCTCTCGAATCCTACATCCTCCTCGGGCGCGGGCACCACCGCCACCCGATCGTCGCCGGGGACGACGGCTACACCGTGGTCGCCGGCATGGAAGACCATCCGGTGACCTGCGTGAGCTGGTTCGGGGCCGACGCCTACTGCCGCTGGGCGGACCTGCGCCTGCCCACCGAGCTGGAGTGGGAGAAGGCGGCGCGCGGCTCCGACGGTCGGCGCTTCCCCTGGGGCGACGATTGGGACCCGGAGCGCTGCCATAGCCTCGACAACCGCGTGGGACCGAGCACCACCCCGGTGGACGCCTTCGAGCAGGGCCGAAGCCCCCACGGCCACATGGATATGGTCGGCAATGTCTGCGAATGGTGCTGGGACTACTACCACCAGCGCGCCTATCTCCGCTACAAGAAGGGCGACACCCGACCCCAGGCCCACGGGACCCGGCGCCTTCTGCGCAGCAGCGATTATGCCCGGAGCACCATGGATGACGGCAGGCTGTACGCCTGCTCCGCCCGGGAATCGGCCGCCATGGGCGTCCGCAATGGCTCCATCGGCTTCCGCTGCGCCGCCACACCCCCCGACTGAGGCCTTTTCCCGGGCCACCCGGGTCGCCGAAGAGCCCGGCGAGCATCGAAAGCCCGCCGGCTAACTCACCAAACCGGGGGTACAGGCGGTCGGGCGAGCCTCGCGGCAGACGCGAGCGCGCCATCGCCGGAGCCCACCGGGCACTCGTCGACGCCGCGCATCGCGCAACCCGGGTACCGACCGCGGCGCCTGCGGCGCACGGTCTTGTCCGCAGCCAAAGTCACCGAGGTGAATTCGGCGACACCCGGAGCCGGACCTCCTCCCGGCGCCGTGGCGAACCCGCGGGCCCCCGGCGTCGTCGTAGTGGATGTACGTAATGAAGTTACATATACCCGGGCGCTCCGCCCGGGAATGAGGACAGGCGGATGAAGCCTGCTGTGGGAGTGCTTCTGATGCGCGTGCTCGCCGCGGCCGTCATCGTGGCCGCCTTGTTTGCGGTACCGCTGCTCATCACCACGCTCGGCCGCGGTTCCGGGCCGCCCGCGGGGGTGCAGACTGCGCTGGCCGATGAGGTCGGCAGACAGGAAGTGACGGGGTCCATGGACGGTGAGACCATGCCGGGGACGTTTCGCGAGCTAACGCCCGAGGAGGCCCGGGTGATTCTGTACAAGGGCACCGAGGCGCCTTTCACGGGGGAGTATACGGACCTGTTCTCCGCGGGGGTCTACACCTGCCGCCGGTGCGGGGCCATGCTGTACCGCTCGGAGGACAAGTTCCGGGCCCATTGCGGCTGGCCGGCCTTCGATGACGAGATCGAAGGCGCCGTCAAGCGTCTGCCCGACGCCGACGGACACAGGACGGAGATCCTGTGCGCCAACTGCGGCGGCCATCTGGGCCACGTGTTCGAGGGCGAGCGGCTGACGGACAAGAACGTGCGCCACTGTGTGAACTCGATCTCGATGCTGTTCGTGCCTAAGGAGGAGGTCAAGTACGGCCGGGCGATCTTCGCCGCCGGGTGCTTCTGGGGTGTGGAGTGGTGGCTGCAAAACGAGCCCGGCGTGCTGGAGACGACGGTAGGCTACATCGGGGGCGCCTCGGCCAATCCCAACTACGAGCAGGTCTGCAGCCACTCCACCGGCCATGCCGAGGCCGTGGAGGTCATCTACGACCCGGTCCGCGTCTCCTTCGAGAAGCTCGCGAAGCTGTTCTTCGAGATTCACGACGCCACCCAGGTGGGCGGCCAGGGACCGGACATGGGCGACCAGTACCGCTCGGAGATCTTCACCACCAATGAAGAGCAGAAGGCCATCGCCGAGAAGCTGATCGCTCAGCTCGAGGACCGGGGGATGAAGATCACCACCCGGGTCACGCCTGCGCCGCGGTTCTGGCCCGCCGAGGACTACCATCAGGACTGGTTCGCCAAGAAGGGCTCCGACGCCGCGTGCCACCGAAAGCGGAGCCTGTGGTAGGGCGGTGTGCAGTCCCGGGTGGCTCGACCGGTCTGCCTTTCGCTCCGCCACATGCCGCCTGCCACGACTCGCCCAACTTGGCGAGTCGTGGCCTTTGGGGAGGCGTCCTTGGCCCCATGACGAACCCTCCGCGGATCACGGCCCGTCCCGCGGGCCGACAATCCGAGGCGATCATGACACCACCCGCCGCAGACCCCGCACAGCCCCTTGCCCGGCTCATCGACGGCCTCGTTGGCTACCTCGTGGGTTGTCAGGAGACGGAGGGCGAATACGCCGGGAGCTTCTACAGCGAGCTTGCGTACCACATCCCTCTTCTGGACTATCGCGCCGGCGGCAGCCACCACAACCGCACCGTGGGCAGCGCCGCGCTGTCCTTCGTCAAGCTCGCCCACCGCTATCCACAGCACGAACTGCTCTCCCGCGCCCGGCATGCCCTCTCGTGGGTCCTCAGCCGGCAACACGAGGACGGCGGAATGTTCGAGATCACCAATCGCGACAGGCCCTCCCAGTTCCACCTTCGCTACGAGCGCAGCAGTATCTCGCTGGGCATCGTCTGCCACGGGTTGTACGCGGCGATGCGCCTGGGGCTGCCCGCCGCCGCTGAGTACATAGCGTTCCTGGTCGCGGGCGCGCAATGGCAGCTCACCGTGGAGACCGACCCCGGCAACTTCCTGCACACCGAGGGCTATCCGCCGGATAAGCTGATCCTCAATGCCGCGGCCCATGCGGCCGAGACGCTGCTCATCGGTGCCGCGGTGACCATTGACTCTGCACAGCGCCGGGTGTTCCTGGGCGGCGCGGAGCGCGCCATCCAGGCGACTTTGGCCTGTCAGCGCGAGAACGGCATGCTGCCGTACTCCCGCTATCCGGATGACAATAGCATCTCGTACACCGCCACGGTCTGCTGGGTGTTGCAGAACCTGCTGGAAGCGCGTCTGATGCCGGCCTCTGTGGAGGGCGCGGTACGCCGGAGCCTGGATCGGGCGGCCGAGTTTCTGAGCTCCTGCGTGCAAGAAAGCGGCGCCATCGACTGGGAGACATGGGAGAACCACGGCCAGAAGTACCACACCTGGGTGTACGGCATCATGGCCCGTGCACTGGCGTGGCACGGAGACGGCCGGGGGCAAGATTGCGCGGCTCGGCTGGTGGGCTTCCTGCATCGTGAGTTGTACGACCCGGACAAGGGCCTCTGCCGCCTGTTCGACTTCCCGGTGGGAGAGCAGCGCACTATCTGCGGTCTTCCCGTCAAGAGCGAGGACTTCCACGAGTGCGCCTATCACCAGGCGGACCTGCTGGACTGCCTGGTGGATGTGGAGGGGCTGCTGGTGGGCTGAGAGAGGGGTGAAGGCCCGACGAGAGGCGACTATTCGCTCAATTAGTATAGTTTGACAAAGGTCAAAGTATGCATTATCATTAACGTATGAGCAGTTACGCACTGCCGGAAGACATTCGTCGAGCCCTGAGCGAGGCGCTCGGGGACCCGGTGGAGGCGGTGGGGCCGCCGTCTTCGGCGCCGCGCCGCACCCCCGTGGGCGCCTCGGGATCGCCGTGGGGTCGCAGCATTGCCCTGCGCGGCGGCGGGCGGTTGTTCTCGGCGTACTATAAGCCGGGGGCCAGTGCGGACCTCGTGGGTGGCGCAATTCGTCAGGCCTGCGACGGTCTCGCGGGGCCTTGCCGGCGGGGAGGGGACGTCGTGCCGCTGGTGGTCGTCCCCTTCATGGGCGAGACCGGCAAGACGCTCTGTCGCCACGCCGGCGTCTCATGGCTGGACTTGTCGGGGAATGCGGACATCCGGGCGCCCGGGCTGCGCATACGTCTGGAGGGGGGCCCCAACCTGCACAAGCGTCGTGGCCGGCATACGGATCTGTTCAGTCCGGGCAGCTCGCGAGTGGCGCACGCCCTGCTCCTGCACCCGGGGCTGCAGTACACGCAGTCGGAGCTGGCCGGGGAGACCGGCCTGAGTCCCGGAACGGTAAGCCTGGTGGTGCGGCGCTACGCGGAGGCGGGCTTCGCCAATCGCGTGCGAGAAGGCCGTGCCACCCGGATCCGGCTGGCGGACGGAGATCTGTTGCTGGACGCCTGGCGCGACGCTTACCGCTTCTCGAAGCATGAGGTGCGCGGAGGGCACGTGGTGGCAAGGACGGGCGAGGAGCTACTGCAGCGTCTGGCCGCGGGGCTATCGCGGCACGGCGTGGCCTATGCCGCTACCGGCCTTGCGGCGGCCTGGGTCATCGAGCCCTTCGCCATGTTCCGACTGGTAAGCCTCTATGTGCCGGGGTGGCCATCGGATGACGTCCTGGCGAGCCTGGGGTGGCGCGAGGCGATCGAGGGAGGCAATGTGTGGTTACTGCGCCCGGTTGATGAGGTAGTGTTCATGGGGACCCAGACGCATCGCGGGATCCAGCATGCAAGTGCGGTCCAGACCTATCTCGACCTGCACAGCCATCCGGAACGCTCTGAGGAAGCGGCAGACCGACTACGACGCAACCACCTCGAGTGGGAGCGCTCAGATGGACGCGAACTCAACGCGTGATGAGTACCTGCCGCAGAGCACTGAGGCTGTGGTGCGGGCATGCCTGCATATCGCCACCGTACTGGGGGCAGTGCTCGACGAGTTGACGGTCGTGGGAGGTCTGGTGCCCTCCCTGCTTGCGCCGCCCGGCGATTTGCCGGAGGGCATGCCCCCGCACGTTGGGACGCTGGATCTCGATCTGGGGATGAGTCTTGCGGTTCTGGATGAAGCTCTGTACACCACCGTCGCGGCGCAACTGCGGAAGGCCGGCTTCGGCCCTGATGCCAACGAGAGAGGCAACCCGACGGTCCAGCGCTGGCGCTCCCCGCAAGACCTACCCCGGGTCACTGTGGACTTCCTGATCCCCGTCAGTGGGCAAGCAATCAGGCCGGATCGCGTCATGAAGCTGGACCGCGATTCTGGCGCCGTCGTCACCCCGGGCCTGCAGTTGGTCGGTCGAGACCGGCGGAAGGTCCTCCTCGCCGGGACAACGCTAGCCGGGGCCGAGGCCAGGCGTAGCGTCTGGGTATGTGGTCCGGCTGCCTACACCGTGCTAAAAGCCAGAGCTATCCATGGCCGGGCCAAGAACAAGGACGCCTACGATCTTTGCTACGTCCTGGGGTGGTCTGCTCAGCGGCTCGGCGAGGTGGCCGCCCAACTCCGAGGCATGCTGGACGACGACGACGCCACCGAAGCGTTGGCCTGGCTGGCGGAGGATTTCGCCCGGACGGCTTGCCTTGGCCCCGAGCGCTACGCCGCTTTCCTCGGCCAACCGCAAAGCGTCGCGATGCGACAAGACGCCGCCGCTCTCGTGCGGCAACTCCTGAGACTGGTTGAGGCGTAGAGCGACGGGCGCCACGGGCCCCGATGGTTCGCCGTTAGCCGTCCACCCCTCTCCCGGCTCCCGCAGGGCGGGACCAAGGAGAGGGAAAGCGGGTCGACAGACCCGCAGGGAGCGGCGCCGTTGCCGTTCCGCGCCACGCGCCACGGCCGTTACCGGCGCCGGGCGAAACTCCCTTCACTCACCAGGCCCTGTGGCCGCCAGCACCCTGTCCAGCATCGCCCTGTACCCATCGGCCGAGGTATCTCCCCACGCGCTTTGGCACTGCCCCCATCCCCCCGCGCTCTCTGCCAAGGGTGCCTGCAGCACCCGGCTCTCGGTGGGCAGCGCGATGTTGACCAGGGCCGCCAAAGGCTGCTCCGACATCCCCGCATGGCAGCCATTGCAGCTTCCCTTGATGTGCTCCCGCAGCGCCGCGACGCCTTCGTCCGAGGGGTTCCGCCGCTCGGCGCGGCTGAAGGAGTAGTCGCCGTAATACTGGCCATTGAGGTCCAGCCACTGGGCGATGCGGCTGAAGCTGTCGCGATCCAGGGGCGCCTTATCCTTATGCTCCTCCAGCAGCAGCCTGGCCAGGCTCCCGGCATGGCCGCCGTAATCCATCATGGCGCTGATATCGGTCTGCTCGTTGCGGTGGGCGAGTTTCAGCAGTCCGGGGCGGTTGACCAGCGATTCGTAGGCCACGGAGTAGTTGTCCGTCTTGCTGCCCAGCAGGCACAGGTCGGCGCGCCGGGCCTGCAGGCCGTGGCAGCGGATGCAGTGGCGATCCAGGACGGGCTGGACGGTGCGGGCGAAGGACAGGCCGCCCGGGTACGAGGGACCTGCCGAGGGGGTTATCTCCAGCGCCGTCTCGGGGGCTAGCCGGCTGTAGGCCCCGGGCGTCTCTCCCCGGGCCTCGTGGCAGCCGACACAGCTCATCACTTCCCCCGGCTGCAGATACACCTGGCTGCGCATGGAGAACACGGCCAGGTCGTTGTCATCCACGAGCTGGAAAAGCAGGGGCATCTCCGCCGGCGCCCTGAAGGCAACCGAGCCATCCTCGCCTACGGGCACCGTGCCCAGCACGCCCTTGGTGATCTCCTGGCTCACGGCCCCGCGCTCCGGCACCGAGGCCGTCGGCTGCTCAAACAGCCGCACCACCCGCAGCGCGCGGATAGTCCCCCGCACCAGGGGCTCCACGCTTCGGTACACGTTCTGGATCAAGAAGGTGCCGTAGTCCTTGCTGTCGTCCACAGACGAGGGCAGGACGGGCGGAACAGGCCTTGGCTGCACCGGAATGGGCGAGAAGCACGAGACCGCCGGGTCGCGGTACACAAGCTCCCGGCCCCCCAGGGTGTCGATCAGGTAGATGCCGTACGCCGCCTCGGAAGCGACCTTGCCCTGCGATGCCAGGGGTTCGGAGGCGAAGGCCGACAGATACAGGTCCTCCGAGAGCGGCCAGGGGTTGGCATAGCTGCCCAGCGGCCAGCCCTCGGTCTCCGGGAAGCTCACCTCCGGCGTGATGCGCCGGATGGGGTCGGCGCCCTCCTGGCCCTCGTTGCGGTCCACCGTGACGATCGACCCCGCGGTGTACGAGTGGTGGGCCATGGCCAGGCAGGCCACCCTGTCCGAGCCGGGAATGGCCCTGGGCTCATTGGTCATGCACGGATTGCGCGTGGAATTGCCGTAATAGTGGGCCACCGCGGTCCCGTCGGGGCGCGTGGTCCACAGGCTCTGCAGCACGGTATCGTGGCGGTTGATGTAGTCCCAGCGGCAGTAGACGATGTTCCCGTCGTGCAGCACCGCGGGCTCCCACTCATTGGCCTCGCCGTAGGACAAGCGGCGGAACCGCGTCCCCTCCGGGTCACAGCGGTACAGCACATAGGAGGGCGTGTAGCGCCCGCCGTGGCAGCGGCCGAACCCCTGATTGCGGGTGGAGATGAAGATGATATCCCCATCCGGCAGATAGCAGGGGTCGAAGTCCTCGATGGCCACGCTGTCACGGTTCTCCCAGCGCTCCATGGGATCGACGCCCGGCACCCCCGTAACCTGTCGCACCGTGCGGGCCTGCAGGTCGTACTCGTAGATGTAGAAGCAGCGGGCGTTACGGTCCTGCACGGTGTGATCGCAATAGGAGAACAGCACCCGGCCGCCGTCGTAGGACAGGTCGGGGTTCAGCACCGCACCCACGGGGAGCCGGCCCTCCAGCAGGTTCTCGGCCCGGGCCTCGCTCTTCCACGGCGATACCAGCACCAGACCGGGACCGGGGCGGCTGTGGCGGCCCTCGTACTGGTCCACCATGTGGCTATAGAGGGTGGGCGGGCGTTTGGTGACCAGGAGTCGATCGAAGTCCAGGATGGGGTGGGAGAGGATCATCTCCCGGCGTAGACGGCGCACGTCCAGGTACAGCCCCTTCCAGTCCGTATCGGCTCCAGCCTCGCTGAAGCGGGCGGAAAGCTCGGCCAGCCTCTTTGCGGCCTCCGGCAGCGGACGCCGGGCCGCCACGAACTGCAGGGTCTTGTGCGCCAGCTCCAGCGCAGCCACCGTGGCCGGGCGGAAGGTTCCGGCATCGAGCGCCGCGCTGCCGGCTGCGCGGTGCGGCGTGTAGGTGGACCACGGGCTGGCGCTGCTCTGGGTGGCGAGCTTGTTCAGAGCCAGGTTCTTTGCGGGCTCATCGACACCGTAGACTTCCACCTCGTCCAGATGCAGGAACTCCGACCGTGCGATGTGAAGCCTCACGTAGCGCGCCCTCTCGCCTCCCAGGTCCACCACCATCGGCTTGCCGTCCACCGCGCCGTGGAACATCGTCCCGTCGTTTTGCCAGACCTGTTCCCAGCTCTCGCCGTCGCTGGAGAGCGAGAGAATGAGGTCGTGATTGCGGCTCCCGGCGTCCTCGCGGTTGTACAGCAACGCCTCCCGCAGAGGGTACTGCTGTCCCAGGTCCACGCGCCACCAGGGGCCGTCTTCCCGCTGCGTGTGGAAACCGGTGCCGCCGTCCTTCACGCCGTCGCAGGCCCCGGGGGCGTCATCCTCCGGCGCCATCGCCGCCCCCGGCGACGCCGCGCGTGTCTGCGCCTGCCTGATCCAGTCCAGCTCGATGAGCAGGTCGTTGATCTCGTCCGGGAAGTCCCTGGCGACGTTCTGCAGCAGCGTCTCCGCTCCGGTATCGATGGCGAAGGCGAATGCCGTCGGCCCACCGCCCTGAGTCACCTTCAGAAGCAGCCGGTTCTCGCCCTTCCGCAGCTTGAGCACCGCACTCTCATCGCCCAGGCGGCAGGCCCTGGAGGCATTGTTGGCCAGGATCTCCTGCCCGTTGAGCCATGCCTTGATCCCATCATCGCTCCCCAGCAGCACCGGGACGTCCTGCTCCTCGGGCGCGGTGATGGCGCGGTACAGGTAGACGGCGATGTGATCGTTGTCCCCGAAGATGTTCAGCGAGTTCACGTCGCCGTCCCGGAAGCGGTGCTCCACCTGCCAACGCACGGCGCGACCCGCCTTGCCCTCGTAGGTAGCCGCGAGGTCGATCTGCGTCTCCGGCGGGTAGGCGGTGGCGAAGCCCTTGCCCTCGGTATTGTCGAAGGGGCCGATGTAGTACCAGGGACCCAGCTCAGGCCCTGCCGCGACCGCGGCGAGGGAGGCCTCGTAGGTGGCCCGGGCGGTCTCCTGCCTCACATAGGCCTGCACCGCGGCCCGGCCGGGAGAGAGCACTGCGGATAGGAGAAGGACGATAGTGGCGCTGAAGGGGAGGAAGCGGTTTGTCACAGTTCGCTGTCTCCATATGGGTACTTGAAGCCGTCGGCGGGGCGGCACGTGCAGAGCCACTAGCCCGCCACCGATGCCGGGTAGGTGCGGGGACGGCGGCCGTCGCCGGGAGGCGATAGACCGTGTTGCGGCACCGTCCCGTCCGCTATCCGTGGCCTACTTGCCGCGCTTGGCCCTCTGCAGGGCGTCCTCGGCCAGACGGTACACCTCGCCGGGATCGGCGATCTTCTCGAACGTCGGCGCGACGCGGATCGCCATCCCACGTCTGCGGGCATAGGCCGCCACTCGGCGCGCCTCCGGCACCGACATGGCGTCCGGCATGTCGAACACCAGGTCGCCCACCGCCGTGCCCGAGACCGTCAGGCCGGTGATCTCGGTGAGGTCCACGGTGGCGACGATCGGCTCGCGGGTGCCGCCGCGCAGGATGACGCGCTGGTCGGTGAGCACGTACAGGGCCTGCTTCCATTCGATGGCCGACTTGATGAAGTGCCCGAAGGCCATGTAGCAGCCGATCGCGATGAAGGGCAGGCCGAACAGCGGAAAGGCATACCGCAACAGCATGCCCATGCCGCCGCCGTCGACCGGAATCGTCCGGGGGCCCAGGTAGGCACTCGCGACCCAGAACAGGGCGAAGGCCAGGAAGAACAGGCCGAAGAGGCTCATCGTCCAGGTCCGCAGCACATAGGGCCCCTTGAGAGGCTTGCCCTGCCACAGTACGCGCTCGCCCACCCGTAGCAGGTGGTCCACAGAGTCGCCCCCGATTCTTGGCATCCCGTCGTAGCTCATCTGCGCTCCTCGCCGGGTCTCGCCCGGCCCTCTATGCCCTGCAACCGTCGGGCGGAGACAGTCCGGGCAGGAATCGCCCCCGGCGGCGGGAACTGTCTCGGCGGTATTCCGCGCCGGCGCTCCGCCGGCCCGGTCTGCCCAATTCGCTCCTGCGCCGAGGTGCCTCGGATGGCGACTTCCACCTTCGATCCGGTCAGCATCTGCCTCGTCGGTGTCTCCAACTTCGCCAAGAACCACGCCGGCAGTATCGCCCAGATGGAGAAGGAGGGCATCGCCCGGCTCTCCTGCGCCGTGGTGCGCAGCCCGGATAAGTACGCCGAGGCCGTGGCCGCCTACCGCAAGCGCGGCACCAGGGTATACACATCTTACCAGGAAATGTTGGATCAGGAGAAGGGGGAGACCGAACTCGTCGCGCTCCCCGTGGCGATTCCCGACCATGCCGACCTGTCCGTCGCCGCCATGGAGGCCGGGTACCATGTGCTGTGCGAAAAGCCCCCGGCGGCCACCATCGAGCAGCTCGATGCCATGATCGCGGCCCAGGAAGAGACCGGCAGGGTCTGCTGCATCGGGTTCCAGAACCAGTCCAAGAACACCGTCCGCGCCCTCAAGCGCGCCGTGTGCGACGGGCGTCTGGGCGATATCGAGCACATCGAGGTCATGGCCACCTGGGTGCGGCTGGAGACCTACTATCAGCGCAATGCCTGGGCCGGGCAGCTCCTGTTTGAGGGGCGCTACTGTCTGGACGGGCCGACGAACAATGCCCTGGCGCACTATCTGTTCAACGCCCTGTACTGGGCCGAGCCGCAATGGCTCACGGCCCGCCAGCCGGCGAGAGTGAAGGCCGAGCTGCACCACGCCCACCCCATCACCGGCTCCGATACCGCCGGCATCCAGGTGGAGACCGTCGGCGGCACCCGGATCACCTATCTCACCACTCTGGCGGCCTGGGAGAACATCGGCCCTCTCAGCAAGGTCTACGGGAGCAAGGGCTGGGCCGAGTGGTCCATGGGCGGACCTACCGTCCTCCATTGCGGTGGCGGGGACGAAGTCGTCGAGTGGGACAAACAGGGCGAGCACCACGAGGTGTTCCGCAACATGATCCGCTATCTGCGGGGCGCGGACGCGGAGCTCAACTGCCCGGTGCAGATGACTCGGCCTTTCACCGTGGCCCTCAACGCCGCCTTCGAATCCAGCGGGGTCCCGACGCAGATCCCCATGCAGTACGTGACCCGCGAGCCCAGGGACGACACCATCTTCACGGCCATCAACGGCATCACCGAGACGATCGCAGAGGGCTACGAGCAGGCCAAGAGCTACCACGAGCTGGGAGTGCCGTGGGGGCGTGAGACCGCGTGGGTAGAGACCCTGCAGTACCGGGAGTTCAAGCCGGGGTTCTGAGCGCACGGTTCCGCCTGTCCCCGCCTTGCGCCGCTGCTGCTGAGGGCTTACAATGACCGGCGCTCACCGCCGGTTCGGCGGCAGTCGCTCGCGGAGTTACCGATCTTGGACCCGACCGGCTTCGGCCTTGCTCTGCTCGCCATGGTGCTCTTTGGCCTCTACATGGTGCCCCGCAAGCTCTCGGGCCTGCGGGACTTTGACTTTGTGCTCTCCATGTGCGTGGGCGCAGTGCTCACCACCCAGCTTGTGCAGCTTGCCGTTCACGGCACCAACCTGCCGCCCATCACCTACCGCGGCTGGTGGCTCTCCTTCTCCTGCGGGCCGCTGTGGGCCCTGGGGATGCTGTTTTACACGCTCTCGGTGTCCCAGATGGGACTGGCGCTGTCCACTCCCATCAAGAACACCACGGCGGTGCTGGGCACGGCCTTCGGTCTGCTGGTGTTCGCCGAGTGGCGCCAGACCAGCCCGGTCATGGCCCTGGCCGGCAGCGTGCTGGTGGTGGCCTGCGCCGTCGTCCTGGGGCGCTGTGGCGACAGGGAGCAGGAGTCGCGAAGCTGCGTGACGCCCCTGGGAGTGGTGTATGCACTGCTGGCGGCGGTGTTCTTCGCCGCCTACACGATCCCGCTCAAGCTGGCGCAGGCCGACCGTGTGGATACCTACGAGCTGCTCGCACTCATGGGGCTCGGGACGTTGCTGGGCGGGGTGATCCTGTTCCTGGTGTTCTCGCGCAACCGGCGCCGCTGGTTCACCGAGCCCATGCCCCATCATCTGTGGGCGGCTCTTGCCGGCGCGATCTGGGCCTCCGCAACCCTGGTGATGGCCCATGCCATCGAGCGCGTCGGCTTGGCCGTCACCTGGCCGGTGACCAACCTCAATACCATCGTCACGGTGGCCGCCGGCGTCGTGATCTTCCACGAAATCGACCTGCGCCGCCGCGCCCGGGACATCGCCCTCTCGATGGCTCTGGCCATTGCCGGTACGGTGCTGCTGGGGCTGTCCAGGAGATGACTTTGCCCGTCGCCTGCATCCGCCGCATCGTGCCTCCGCGCTCCCTGTGGCTGTGGGCAGTGGGGCTTGTCTGCCTGCCGATAGTGTGGGTAGTCGTCGACCCGTGGTCGGAGGCGGTGCGGCAGGCGCTGGTGAGCGTTCCGGGCAGCTACGCGTTTTTCAAGGCGGTGCAGGTGTTCGGCAAGTTCGAGACCCAGGCGGCCATGCTGCTGGTGGCCTATCTACTGGCCCGCCGGGTCCATCGTCGGCAGGCCAACAGCTTCATTCTCATGTGCCTGGTGGTGCTGCTCGCCGGGGGGGCCTGTGTGACGGCGCTGAAGCTCATCGTGCGCCGCGAGCGGCCCGCGGTGGTGGCAGACAGGATCGTGGCCGAGGGAGCCGCCCAGGAGATTCGCACCGGCAAGCGCATGTCCTTTCCCTCGGGAGACACCGAGTCGGCCTTCGCCCTGGCCTGCGTGATCGCAACCTTCTGTGGCCGCCTGCGCCGCCCTGCCTTCGTCGTCGCCGCCCTGGTGGGGCTCTCCCGCGTGTACTTCGGCTGCCACTACTTCTCCGACGTGTTGGGTGGCGCCCTGCTGGGGACGTTGGTTGCCACAATCATCTTGACCATGTACCGCTCTCGCCGCTTCAATGCGGCGCCTCAGGCCGGTGAGCTGGTGGACTGCGCTTCACCCGTGACCCACGGCCAATAGCAGGAATCTGGAGGCTCAGGCCCGCCATCATGAATGTCGCAGTGCTGATGCTCGACACCCTGCGTCCGGATCATCTCGGCTGCTATGGCAATGCCGAGGTCCAGACCCCCAACATGGATCGCTTCGCCCGGGAGTCGACGCTGCTTCAGACCGCCTACGCCGAGTTCCCCAACACGATTCCCGCCCGCACCGCCTTCGTCTCGGGGATCTACACCTTCCCCGCCCGCCCCTGGCAGCCGCTGGAGGCCGACGACCGCCATGTGGCTGAGCTCTTCCAGGCCGCCGGTTACCACACCGCCGCCCTCTCGGACACGCCCTTCAATAACGGCGCCCACATGGACCGCGGCTTTGACGAGTTCCACCACTTCAACACCGGTAAGTGCCTGCCCCCCGCGGACGGGCGACAGATCGCGGACTACTCCGAGGCCTTCTTCCCACCGGGCTATCCGGAGAAGGAAGTTCTCTACTACGCCAAGACCAAGACCAACCGGCAGATCTGCCTGGAGCGCTACGGTGTTTCCCCCGGCGAGCACTTCTTCAACTCGGTCTGTGACTGGCTACAGGAGCACAAATCCGAGCAGTTCTTCCTGTGGGTCGACAGCTTCCAGCCCCACGAGCCCTGGGACAGCGACGAGCCGTACCGCAGCATGTACGAGCCGCACCTCGGCTACGAGGGCCGCTATCTGCCCATGCCCATGGCCCCCGACGCCGACGAGTGGATGATGCCGGGAGACATCGAGCACGTCCGGGCGCTTTACAAAGCCGGCGTGACAGAAACAGATGTTTATGTGGGGCGGGTGCTGGATAAACTGGACGAACTTGGGCTAACTGAGGACACCCTGGTGATCCTTCTCTCCGATCACGGCATGCCCCTGGGCGAGCACGGCCTGGTGCGCAAGTTCGGCTATCCTCTGCACGAGGAGCTCTCGCGAATCGTGTGGTTGATGCGCAAGCCGGGCCTCATGCCGTCAGGAAAGCGACTGCCGGCGCTGGTGTCCAACGTGGACTTTGTCCCCACGCTGCTGGAGCTGTGCGGTCTCGAGTCGGAGGCGGACCTGATGGGATCCAGCCTCGCTCCGCTGGTCCGCGGGGAAGTTGAGAAGGTGCGCGATGCTCTCTACATGGGGGCCTACAATTACCGCACCGGCGTGCGCACCGAGACACACAAATTCATCGACAACAGGGGCGAGAAGCCCGACGAGCTATACGACATGACCACCGACCCACTGGAACGGCACAATCTCATCCACCGGGAGCCCGAGTTGAGATCGGAAGAGCACACGTCTGAACTCCAGTCACGAGATTCCATCTC
>CAZXDD010000062.1:0-20301 GCA_964639415.1 uncultured Armatimonadia bacterium | reverse complement strand
CACCCCCCTATCCTACACTCTTTCCCTACACGACGCTCTTCCGATCTAGCCGCCGTCCGTCCCAGTCTCCCTCGCGCAGCATCAGCCGTCCCACCCGGGCCACGGCGTCGGGGCTGTAGGCCCCGCCGCCCCACGCCGCGTGCAGCTTCAGTCCGTCCAGCTCGAAGGTCTTCCCATAGCCCATGCTCCACTGCGCCGCGGGCACGCCGAGGGGATCCATGATGCGTTCACCCAGCAGGCTGCGCAGGTCCTCCTGCGACGCCCCGCGCAGAGCCGCCGTGATGCAGTAGCCGAGCATGGCAATGCCCGGATTGCTGTAGTAGGACCGCGTACCCGGCTCGGAGATCACAGGGACGTCGTCGCGTGCGGTGGCGAAGGGGTTGGGCTTCTGCTTCCAGAACTCGCCCTTCCAGCCGGGGAGCTTCTCGTGCGGGAGACCATCCTGCTCGGCATCCTCGATCCCGGAGTGGTGAGTGGCGAGCTGGCGGATGGTGATCTTGGACTTGGCGGGGTCAGACGCCCACTGCGAGACGTACTTCCGGGCGGGGTCATCGGGCTCGATGCGTCCGTCGTCCATGGCGAGCATCAGGCAGACGCCGCCCACCAGTGCCTTTGCCAGTGAGGCCGTGTAGTGGGGTCTCTCGCGGCCGGCGTCCCTTGCATACCACTGGTAGACGATGCGGTCGTGGCGGATGACCAGCACGGCCTTGGTGCCGTGCTGCTGCAGCTCACGGCCCATGGCCTCCAGCCGCTCCGAGCTCATTCCCTGACTCTCAGGGCTCGCGGCCTGCCACTCGAAGGCGGAGGCCTCGCCGGCGCACAACACAACAACTATGGCCAGGACAAATGGGACAGGGCAGACCTGAGCGGACATGGGGCTCACCTCCGCAGAACCATCGGTACTGCACGTGCCCTAAGCCCCCCGGGCGGCGAACGGGCAACGTCGCGGGGCGCCGCCCCGCCCCCCGCTGGGGCCGCGGGCCCCAGACCCCGCATGCGGGGCCGCCTGCCGTGTCATCCAGGCAGGACCCGCTCGCCCCGCGCCCAGGTCAACTTGCGGGGAGAGGAACACGGCAAAAGGCACACAGGGCCTCCGGGTCTTCTTGCCGTGCTCCCGTCGTCTGCCGTTCTCCGTGCTCTCCTCCCCGCCCTACTCTATGCTCTGCCGTTCGCCGGCCGTTCTCCGCGCGACTCCGTGCTCTCTGTGTCTCCGTGGTGAGACGTTCTCCGTTCTCGCCGTTTCCGCGGTCCTACTACCCCCCCGCGTGCCGCAGAACGAACTCCACGACGGGCCGGGGGTCGCGGAGGCTGTGGGGATGATGCTGCACGCCCTCCTTGCACATGAGCGTGATGCTGCCTCCCAGCTCCCGGTACCGCTCCGCCACCACCCCAGTGTTCTCCTCCCACGGCACCGATTCGTCCGCGTCGCCATAGACGTGCACAAGCGGGATGCCCGCCGCGGCCAGCGGCTGGAGGCTGTCCACAGGGTTGCCCTTGTACGCCAAAGCCTCCTCCTCGGAGGCGAAGTGGTAGTCGTCGATGAGCTTCTGCCAATCCCCGGCGCTGCCGGCCCCTGCCCCCTTGCCCGCCGGCCAGCTCTTGAAGTCGCACACCGGGGCGTCGCCGTAGATGCAGCCCACCTTGCCCGGATTGGCGACGGCCCAGTTGTAGCAGTACAGCCCGCCGCGGCTGAGGCCTTCCAGCGCCGGTCTGGGCGACAGTCCATAGGTCTCGGTGAGCAGCTTGTGCAGGACCGCCCAGTGCGCCATGGCATCGGGGCAGCCGAAGGTGTTCCCCACGGTGATGTAGACCAGATGGAACCCGTTTTCCAGCAGGGCCACATCGACCTGGGGCTCGTGATCGAAGAACTCAGCTCTCCAGATCCACGGCCTGCCGGGTGCGGCTTGCCTGGGGCAGACCACCCAGGTGGTGCAGCCATCTACCTCGAAGTCGTGACGCGCGAAGCCACGGTAGTCCGAGACGGCGCCCGGAAACGCCGGATGCTCGTCGGCCTCGAGGGGCCGCAGCTCCACCTGCAGCGAGATCGGCGCGAACAGCTCCCGTAGCTTCGGCTCGATCTCGGCGGCCTTGTCTCTGGCCGCGTGAAGTTCCATGCCCTGCACCATGCCGGGCCGGCTGTGCCCGATGTGGCTCAGCCAGGCGTCCAGCAGGATGCGGTTGCGCTGCCGCAGCGTGGCGAGCAGTTCGGCGTCGGTAGGCGCCAGCGGCACGTATGTCTGGGGCAGCAGCGCAATGCCCGCCGCCAGCTCTTCGGCGCCGGCGGTGGTCGTCCACACACCATTGACCCGTACCTGGTAGCTCTGGGCCGAGGCGCCCTTGACTTGCAGCGTGACACCGCAGAACCTCTCCCCCACTCTCTCCTGGCGCACCGACAGCAGCGGCCACTGCGGATCCAGCGGGAGGGGCCTGCGCACCCGGCACTCCAGATGGAGGGTGCCCGACTCATCCGCGATCTCGCCGGCCTCGGCGGCAATAGCATCCGCATCGTCCTCGGCTCCCAGTGCCGTCAGCACCGGCGCCGCCATCAGGAAGTGGCCACAGGCGTCGGGGTGGACGCCGTCGGGGGAGAAGGTGTACCGGGGCATCTCCGCGCGTCGCGCGGCGAGATGGGCGTTCATGGCGGTGTGCAGGTCCAGCACCACGGGCCCAGGGGGTCCTGCGGACGGCTCGGGGGCCGGAGAGCCCGCGCCACTGTGGGCTCCCCACCTCCCCACCATCCATTCCGAGTACCGCCTCAGAACCTCATTGTAGCCCCGGTACGGCTGTCCGCCCGGATAGCTGTCGCCGCCATCCGGCAGCGTCCGATCCAGGATCGGCAGCGCGTCAAAGGGCGGGGGCGTCATGAGCACCAGCGGGACCTCGGCCTCCCCCACCTCTGTGACCAGCCGCTCCATGCCGTCTCGGAACGCCGCGAAGCGCTCCTCGCTGAAGGGGTAGTAGATCCCGTCATTCATCCCGTAGCAGGCGAAGACCAGGTCGGGCCTGGTCTCCGTCAGCGCTCGGCCCAGGCGTTCGTGCAGGCAGGGCCGCGGGAACTGCCCGTCGGCGTGGCCCGGCTCCGTGAGGCCGGAGACGTTCTCACTGGGCAGGCCGATGTTGATGATCTCGAACTGACGCTCCGGCATCCGGGCCCGCAGCCAGGCGTCGATGGTGTCCACATACAGCCCGCCGTAGGCGATGCTGTCACCCAGAAACAGGATGCGCGTTACGTTGTCCAGGTTTATCTGCGATGCCATCTTGGGTCTCTCCGTGGTCTCGGCCGTTGTCGGCACATCCGCGTTCAGTCAGGGCTCCCCGTGCTTGTTCACATAGTCCCTCCGACCCTGGAGCATGTACTGCCAGAGGCCCTCGTCGAACATCCGCACCCGCTGCTTCTCGAGCTCCGTCCCGGCCGCCTCATGCGCCCGGGCCATGTAGCCGGCGAACCTCTCCATGCGCTCGGCCGTGCCCAGCCACTTCCAGGCCATCTCCTCGCTCTGGTGGCAGTGCTTGTCCTCGGTCTGCACGTCCGGCGGGTAGTTGCTCGGGTCGCTGTAGGTCTGCTCGATCTCGAGGTAGAGCCGCTTCATCGGCTCGGCGGCCGCGCCGTAGTAGCGGGTGAAGAACTCGTCCACCATGGCTTCGCCGTCGAGGCTCGGGTCATCGGCCAGGCGCAGGGTCACGTACATGTCGAGCTGGTCGTGCAGGAAGCTCTGGCCAAACTCGCAGGAGTGCTCCATGAAGATGCCCTTGATCCCGGCCTGATGGTACATGGCCATCTGCTCGATGGCGGTGTGGACGAAGAAGCCGGGGAACACCTTGAAGTGGCTCACCGGGTCCATGAAGGCGGGGAAGTTGTAGTACAGCCACAGGTACAGGGGGCGCTTGCCCTCGGCCTTCTCCACCCAAGTGTCGAAGATCATCTTGTCGTTCTCCGCCAGCTTCGGCGCCCACCAGTTCCTGGTATGCAGACACATCTGCACGGCGATGTTCTCCTCCAGTTCGACATTGCGGGGGTAGTAGGCGTAGTCGGCATAGGCCAAAGCGGCCACCCAGCGATCCGGGTGGTCCTCGCCCACGGCCTGGGCGACGGTGTTGACCAGGCCCCAGACGTAGTCGCCGGCTACCCCGCGGGAGAACTGCTGGTTGCTCCGGTCGGCCTCGTCCATCAGGGCCTGACACGTGGGGCACTGGCAGAAGCTGTTGTTATCCTCCGGCACGATGCCGAAGTACGGCCCGCGATTGGCCGCGCCGGGTTGAGAGCCCTTGCCCTCGAAATAGTCCTCGGCATCCTGGATGAGCTGGGCGACGAAGCCCTCGTTGGTGAAACAGGGCTGAGGCGGCCGGCCGTCGTAGCCCTGGGCGAACCAGTCCGGATGGTCCTGCAGGAAGCGGTCGTAGTAGCCGCTGAAGGAATGGCAGGTCCAGAAGCTCTCGCCCCCGATGCGCATGCGCAGCTTCCACAGGTCCGCCTGGCCTGCCGGTACGGTACTGGGTGGGCCCGGCAGGTAGGTAGGACCGGGGGTGATCCAGCGGTGGCGCATGGCGGGCCTGCGCCGCAACTCATCGCCGGTCACGGTCAGCGTGGGGGTGGCGTCGTAGACGGTGCCGATCTCTCCCGGAGCATACCAGCGCACGCCGCAATGGCGCTCCAGCAGGTCGTAGGCGGCGTAGAGCGTGCCGTTGGCGGCGAAGAAGCCCGGGGGCTGAACGCCGCCGGGGTAGGCGCTGCCCGCGCGCACCGCGCCGCGGCCCTCGTCCAGGTGCAAGAGCAGCGTGGTGGCCGCATCCATCTCATACGGCCCGCCGGTGGCCAGGGCCGGGTCGCGCACCACATTGCTCACCCGCACCTCGTCGATGTCGCCGTGCAACGGGTTGCCCACCACATCGCCGACGATACCCCCGATGCCCAGGTCCGAGCCCTCGCAGGTGCTCTTCACGAACTCGCTCTCCCCCACCTTGACCCCATCCACGAACAGCATCGCCTTGGCCTGCGCCAGGCTGTGGGTGGCGAGGAGGTGGTGCCAGCCGGGGGCCAGCTCCTCGGTGACGATGCCGCGCACCTGCTCGCCGTCGTAGGTGAAGTACCCCACACGGCCGGTGTTCTCCATACGGCGCAGGATGTGATACGTCCACGGGCCGCCGCCGTCGAGGCGCAGGATCGTGCCCTCGCGCGGTTGGGGCTCCTCACTGAGCCGCACCCAGCACTCCAAAGAGCCCTCGGCATCATCGAAGCCGCAGTCGCCCACGCTGAGGCCCTGGTTCTTGCCGTTGAAGCTGAGGGCCTTGCCGAACCTGCCGTCGATCCAGCCGGGGTCGGTGCTGGAGGCCCCGTCCCTGGCGACCTCGTCGTGGCCGATGAGTACGAGGGTATCCGGCGAGAATCGCAGGAGGTACTCCTGGTCGGCAAAGTCGCTGCTGCGCAGCCCGAGGGCGAGCGTGGCCCGGCTCTCGCCCACCAGCACCCGCGGGCCGGTGACCTCCCCCTCGTCGGTGAGGATGGGCAGTTCGGCGCCGGTGATGAGCTTGACGTGGTGTTGCAGCTCGGCGGCGGCGAACTCGGCGGAGCGGGTCGCTTCGGCGGCGGTGACAATGGTGCAGGCCGGTGCTCCATCGCGGACGAGAGTGAACTCCTGGGCCGAATTGGCACATGAGGCGCCGAGGACGAGAGACGCGGCACAGCAAAATGAGACTGCACGCATGATGATGGCTCCTTGTAGAGGAGTAGGTGTGACGGTGTAGCGCGCGGGCGTTGGTCGTTGGCCGTTCACCTCTCCCAGCCCCGACAGGGGCGCCCGGGAGAGGTCGACAGGGCGGCCCGCATCGCGGGCACGGTCTGACGGGTGAGGGGCGAACCCACCCTCGCCGAGGACCGTCGCTGCAGCACCACGCCACGCCTCGCCACAGTCGACGAGCCCTACGAGAATCGCACGCGTCGGCACGTTCGCGGGCCCGCTCCAGGTGGCTCGCAGCGGTCGGGCGTTGCGCCTGCCGGTCGCTCCCAGGAGGCGGCCGCAAACGGCAGACGGCGATGCGGGTCCCGCTCAGCGGCGACCTGCGGGCAGGTGTTGCATCTCGGTGCCCGGTCACTGGCGTTCCAAGGACGCCGGGTTACTTCACCAGCACTTCATACCACAAAGTGCGGTACCGGGGCGAGAGCATCAAGCTGGCCCCGCCTCCACCGGAGATCACTGGGACCGGGGCGACGCGCCGGCCGTCTCCATCCAGCGCGTAGGCGGTCAGGCGCTCCGGGGGGACGGGCAGGCCGACCGTGGCGGTGATCCCCTCGCACAGCACGGGGCCCTTGCCCCAGGACTTGCGCAGACTGACACCATCGGCTCCGAGCTTCTCTAGGATAGCGCCGGTGTTCCGCGCCGTGCCCGAGGCCGCGATGAGCACTCGGCCCGGCATCGTCAGGTCTGCCCCATCGATGCAGACCGCGGAGATCGTCGCCGCCCCCGTTTCACACCCAATAGCAGACAGCTTCAGCCCGCCCAGGTCAAACTGACGGCCGTCGGCGAAGCCGGTGAAGAGCCGAGTGCGCGGACTGCTGACTGTGAACACGCCCCTGCCGGCTCGCGTGATATCCCAGACCATCTGCCCGGTATCAGAGACGAAGCGCCTGGGGCCCTCCACCGAGTTCTCCGACGCCTCCGGCAGCGGCGGGACCCCGCCCGTCTCCGCGACATCCTCAAGGAGCTTGAGCCCAATCCCATGGCGCAGTGCCCGGCGGCTGTCCAGACCGAAGCTGTCGGTCACGAGCCTCGTGGGGTCGGGAACCTCGTGCAGCAGCCCGCGCTCCTGCTCCGCCGTGATGGGTGCGGCGATCACGCTCCTTGCGGTCGCCACGTCCCCGCGGCGGAACATGGCCACACAGGCCGGCATATGCACCAGCTTGTGGGGACTGGCCTTGAAGCAGAAGAACCCCGTCATGTAGTCGGGCTCGTAGTCTGTGTCGTGGGAGTGGGCGAAGCTGAACACCCCCGCCCAGTCCTGGAAGGCGGCCATTGCAGACAGAATCGGAAACCCCTCCGCCGTGAACTGGTTCGGATCCGGATGGTCGTACTCGCTGACCGTGTAGGCCATGCCGATGACCCGCCGCGAGGCCAGGCGTCCCACGCACCCCGCCGGGTCGTTGACCAGCGCTTGGTTCCGCACAAACCAGGCGCTGCTCTTATCCCACGACCGGCCCTCCGGGAACGTCGGGTGGTGCCAGTACTCGTGGGAATCGATATAGTCCAGGCGAGACTGGATGAACACAGGGCTGGCACTGAGCTGCGTGCCCGAGACGATCGCTTGCGCCTTCAAGTCATTCCTGATGTAGCCATACATCCCGTCCCAGTAGTCCTGCTCGGCAGCATAGACGAAGTCGACGAAGTCGTGCAGTTGCCGCGGGGTCACGCGGTAGTCGGTTCTCCGGACGAGAGCGACGGAACGATCCTCCAGGCGCTGCTCGGGTCCGGGACCGGCCACTCCGCCCGGTCTCAGGGAGACATCGGCGAACTCGTAGACGCCGGGCGCGGGCATGATCGCGGTGATCCTTGCCTGCTCGTCATCGCGCCCGGCGATGAATGTGAGCGTGTGCCGCCGCCAGGATGCGTCGGTGTCCAGCTTCACGTCCAGCCCGAGCTTCCCCCACGGCGCATGGTTCATCATGCAGTTGACCGTCACAGCGCCGGGCTCATCGGAGCGTAGGCGAAATGAGAGCGTGTAGGTCTGCCCCCGGGTGACGGCGAGGTCTGCATGGAGCAACTGAGGGAGAAATGATCCGTGACCAACATCCCTGATGGTGATTCGCCGCGCCGGCTGCCCATCGGGGCCACCGTGGGTCATCTCGTCCGTGGCGCGCATGGTCTCGTCAAGCTGCAGACGCCACGCAGTCTGCCCTCTGGCCGCGGCGGCTCGGAACTCGGTATCGCCCAGCGTCTCGGCGCCGAGCGAGGCACTGCCCACATCCCACGCCTCGTGCAGCGCCTCCGTCGTGCCGTACTTCGCTCTCAGCCAGTCGTTCCAAAGGTCGCCAAACGTTGCCGCATACGGGCCCGGCAGGTTGTCCAGCGTCCCGTACCGCCATCGGTTGAGCAGTGAGTTCTCGTTGTTGATCTCAATGAACGCCACCGCCGGCTCGTCGGTGTAGGCCAGGCCCGTGTAGGTGTTGACGTGGGTCAGCAGATCCCGGGCGTACTTCTTCTGCAGCTCGATCATCCGGGGCTCGAACTGGTTGGTGCCCTTGCCGAACTTCGGCAGGTGCGCGGCTTCGGGCCCAAAGCCCTCTTCGGCGCCGAACTCACGGGAGACGTGCAGATTGATGTCCACGTAGATCCCGTGCTGTTTGAGACAGTAGATGAAGTCGTCGAGCCTCCTCAGCTTCTCCGGGCTGAGAATGGTCTTGTTCGGGCTGCCCTCCCAGATCGACCCGCTGTCCATGTGGTGCAGCCGCACGCAATTGATGCCCAGCCGCGCCAGTCGCGCCGCGACACGTTCGGCCTTCTCCCGGCTCTCCGGGAAGCAGGCCTCGTACACGGTGTTGGTGCCCCAGAAGCGAATGAGGCCGGCGTCGGTGGCCAGTCGTCCTTCGGGCGTCACCCGGACGAAGCCGGAGCTGCCCGCGATCTCCTGCGGGAGCCAGGAAGACACGTCCGTGGCGCCGGAGCCCCCGGCTTCCACCTGCCGCGAGACGGCGAAGGGGAAGAAGTCTCTTTGGGAGTCTGCGGTCACGACAGTTCGGTCGTCCGCGGCCATTGCCACTGCAACACAGAAACACACGGTCAAGAGGGTTGCAGCAGGCGGCCCGGCGGCCATCGGCAGACTCCTGTTAGCGGGCGCGTGCGCTGCATGCCGCACCGTCCTGTCGGGCGGGAAGCAACTCATCGTTCAAGCGCCATTCCCGAGCATCTCCGCCAGCCACGGCACTGCGATCTGCCCCTTGAAGTGGTGCATGGGCTCGTCGATGTTGGCGTAGGCGAAATACTCCTGCATGGTGAGGCCTTCGGGCAGCTCCACGTCATCCAGCGGACGCTGCTCGGCGGTGGCGTACCTTGGGTAGTAGACGACCTTGAACCGATCTTCCGCCCCCAGCAGTTGGTACGCCCGGCGGATCTTGTCCAGCACCCTGGTGCGGCCACCCTCGGTAATGAGCAGCGCACGGGGCGCTAGGGATGCCTGCAGGTCCGAGTAGTCGAACCAGGGGAGCATCCCCGGGACGTACTGGAAGGTGCCGATCCGCAGCAGGTTCGTGGCCACGGCCCTGCGGCGCCAGTCGATGGTGGTGTCGTTCCACACCACCGCTCGGACCGAGGGGTCCAGGACTCCCAGGATCAGGGCGGGCTTGGCCCCCAGAGAGTGGCCGCTGGTGGCCACGCGGGCTGCGTCCACATAGGGCTGTGTTTTGAGCCACTGGAGAACGTGGTACTTCTGGAACACCGAGATGGCCTCGTACGACCGGCCGGCCCAGAGCGCGTGGACGGAGAACTCGTAGCTATCCTCGCGGATCGGATCTGCCAGCTCATTGGTTGCCGGGTTCTCCAGTGCGACGCTCACCATCCCCGCACGCACGTACTCCAGGGCCATGCGGTTCTTCGCCGCGTGACGGTGGCTGCACGGCTGACCGCTGAGTTCAAGCTCCTCGGTCATGGACTCCTTGCTGGAGAATGAACCCGGGAAGCACATCACCGCGGGCGCGGGCGACCGGGCGCCGACGCCGTCCGGAACCAGCATCAGGAAGGGCACCACGCTGTATGGCTCGGGGTATGCCTCCCACCTCTGCAGCTCGTAGCCCTCGCGGTGCTCGGTGTAGATGCGCCTGGGCGGGGGTCGCACCTCTTGCGGCTCCGGGAAGCTCATGAGGTCACGCAGTTTGGCGCGCACCGCCTCCTGCCAGGCCGGAAAACCCTCTTTCGTCATGTCGGGAGCGAACTCAAGCTTGGGCTGCAGATGCTTGATGTACGCATGGATGAACCCGGTGCTGCTCATGAACCGGCCGTCATCTCGGCCGCTGGCGAACACGGGTGGCACGACCTCATCTCCTTCACTCTCGGCGGCCGCCATGGAGGGCGGCCCGGTCTGAGCCAAAGAGCCCGCGGCGGCCGCAGCCCCCGCGATCTTCAGGAAGTCGCGGCGCGACGTGTGTCCCGGTGGTGTGTCCCTCGGCTCACTCATATGTACTCCTTCGGCGGCGGGTCGAGCTCACACACCCACCGGCGGCCGCGGTGTGCCGTGGCACCGTGCTCCCGAAGCGCCCACTTCACCAGTGTCCTGCCCCTGCCCTTCCCGGACAGAGGCCGGATGACGGACCTCGCGGACCCAAAGACATCCGCGACGGGGGACGAACAACGCACTCTCACCCCCCAAACCCAAATGAGTAGAACTGCCCGTCACCCACTATGACCCGCACGCGGAGGGTCTTGCCCGCCAGTGCGCTCACGTCTGCATTGCCCTGCCACGTCACCGTCTGGCGCACGGCATCGGCCGCGATTGGGTCGCAGTCGGCCTCCGAGTAGCCGGGGATCGGCCCCCCTGCCTCATCCTGCAGCTCCACCCGGAGCCAACCCAGCGGACAGTCGCAGTTGACCGTCATCTTGCTCCCTGTGAAGCGCAGCGGCCGGGTGACCACGTGGCCTCCGGACTGGGCGTGGCATGACAGCGAGGCGAAGCCGTCCAGGCGCAGGCGCGCCAGACCGATGGCGCCCTCGAACCTGCTCTCCTTGGTGAAGGCATACCCGTGCGGGAAGCCGCAGGCCATGTAGTAGAACAACAGTTCATCGCCGACCTCGATCGGGTTGGCGGTGACGGCGTAGCTGTCATCGAACTCTCCCGGTCTCCCACGGGCGATGAACATGGGCGCCGCCGGATCGCGGTGCCACTTGATCCCATCGCGGCTGAAGGCGAACTGGGTGTCCAGGGGCTCCAGCCCATCGGCGATGAAGGCCCAGGGGAAGCCCAGGTACAGCCCCTGGTACTTGACCACAGGCATCTCGTAGATCTCGTAGTGCGGCGGGTCACCCGGAATGGGCTCGATGACGGTCTGGGCTTCCGTCCAGTGGATGAAGTCCTCGCTGGTGCTGTAGCCCACGTCCCGGGCGCTGGTAGGGCCGTCGGTGCGCGGGTAGGCCACGTACTTGCCGACGCTCTCGTCCCAGCCCAGGAGGACATTGGTGTCGCCATTGGGGAGCACCGGATTCTCCGGAGCCTCGGAGAAGTGCAGACCATCCGGGCTGAAGGCCACCATCATCCCCCGGCCGCTGCCGTCTGGCTGCATCTGGAAGCCCAGGGCTTTGTACCGGCGGGCCGGGTCGGGATCGTGGGGATCGCGGATGAAGTTGCTGTAGAACACCAGCTCCTCTTGGTACCGCGCCAGCCGGGCCTCGTGGTCGAACAGCAGGTTGTTGTCCGTGGAGCCTTCGTAGCCGGCAACGCCCAGGTTGGGCTTCTCCCAGTGGAGGCCGTCTGAGGACGTCGCCACGGCATAGTGCTGGAACTCCCCGCGCTCGATCATCTGGTAGATCACGTAGTACAGGCGGTACTGTCCGCTGGGCTCGTCGTAGAAGACGCTGTTACCCAGGATACCCAGGAAAGAGGACTGCTCCCAGGGCCGGTCCGGAATGATGACCGGCCGTGGCGCCTTGGTGGGCCGATGCCAGACCCGCTCCAGCAAAGAGATCTCGTCCACGAGGTAGTCATCCAGGAACAACTGGCGATACCGGCCGATATCGAGCACCTCGGGTCCCTCCCTGGGGATACGCCCTGAAGTCACGTCATCGAACCACGCGTCGCCGCCGTCCGCACGGAGGTGAACCACCGCGCCGGTCGTGCCGTCGGGGGCAATGGCGTCGGCGCTCACCTGCGTCCAGTCGGCGGCCTCCGTTGAGCCTTCGGCGCCGCCCAGGACGTTCGAAAAGCCGTCCACGAACTCGAGGCTCAAGCGGGCCTTTGCTCCGGCTTCCGCCCTGGCCCACACCGAGGTCCGCCACCTCTGCCCGGAGCGCGCGGCGCACCAGGCGGAGCGGACCTGGGCCGGTGCGTCGGCCCCGGCCGCCAGGCGCAGGGAGCGAGAGCCGGAGTGCGCGGTCTGCCCGCTACTTCCCACCTGCCCCGCTGCATCCAGCCAGCCCGGGGGCGGCCCCTCCTCGGCTCTCGTCACCTCGAATCCCGGGTTCGGCACCATTCCGCCCAGCCCGATCTCCTCGGCCGACCACCGTTGCAGCGAGACGTCATCGGCCTGGAAACGGCCGGTCTCGCCCGAGCCGCTGAAGATCAGCACGGACACGGAAGCGGCCTCGCGGGGTGCCACGGCGGCCAGAGCGACGCGAGTCCACTCCTCACCGGGAGAGGGGAAGCGCGCCAGCACGCCTATACGGTGCCCGGTGGCGCTGAAGAACTGGAGGTAGAACGACGGGCGCGCGGGGGGTTCGGAGCGCAGCCAGGCGGTGGCGAGGTGGACATCGCCGGGGCTGCAAGGCAAGTGGGCGGAGTCGACGGACACCGAGGCTCCCGGACCGGGGTCCACGGCCTCCATCGCCGCGGCTCCGCCATGGACCGGCGCCTTGGTGAGGCGGACCTCGCCTTCGAGCACCCTCCAGCCCTGCGGGTGGCCCGTGGGGTCGGCGCCCGCCTCAAAGCCGCCATTGGCCAGCAACTCACGGGGCTGACACCAGACGACGGGGCAGAGAGCGAAGCACAGCAGCGTCGGCAGAGCGCGGCGCATCCGAAGGCTCCCTTCGTGTGGCGCGGGCTTTCCAGCCGCGGCTGTTCGTTGTACCCCTTGCGGGGCGCGACGGCCGACACCCAGCACCGCGGGGTTCTGCCCCGCCCCCGCTGGGGCCAGAGGCCCCAGACCCCGTTTGCCCAACGACGGGCCGCGCCACTCACCACCGATCCAGGCTACCCCACCCCAACGCCCGCCGCCACATGCAAGGCATCCTAGCCCGCAGGCGTGCCCGGGTACACCAGGTCCGGATGCGCCTGCTCCAGCCAGGCCCTCACGCGCTTGACGGTGTTGTCTTTCCAGCCGATGTACGGAGGGCGGCAGCGCTGGTGGCCCTGCAGGCAGCCAGAGGCGACACCAAGACCCTTGTCGGCCACCGGGTCGATCATCCCCTCGCCCAGGCCCTCCACCAGAGCCGCCCACTCGGAGAAGAACGCCGCCGCGCGCTTCTGCATCTGCACGGCCTCATCCCATCTCCGTGCGCTCGCCTTCCGGTACATCTCCAGGACAAAGGCCGGATTGGTCAGCACCAGCGAGCTGCACGAGCCCCTCGCGCCCAGCAGCATGCCCGAGACCAGCAGATGCTCGGCCACGAAGAACGAGACACCCGGCACCCGCATCAGCGCCTCCTGCAGGGCCCCGAAGTTGGCGCCGGCGAAGGTGAACTTGACGCCGACGAGATTGCAGCCGGCGTTCAGGAGCCGCAGATAGTCGTCGGCCAGGAGGAAACGCTTGGACCGCGGGATGTTGTAGTGGACCAGGGGCATCTCCGGACAGACGGACTGCACGTCCGAGAAGAACCGGTCCACCTCGCGGTCGGTCAGCTCCATCCAGTAGGGCAGAGCCACCTGCACCGCACCCACCTGCGGCCTGTCGGCGGCGTATTGCACCATCCGCAATACCTTGGCGGTGGCGTCGGCGCAGCACCCGATCTGCAGCGGCATCTTCGCTTCACCGCACAGGTCGGCCTGGATGTCCACCATGCGCCGAAACTCGTCGAGCTCCAGCGCATAGAACTCGCCGGTGCTGCCGGTGGTGTAGATCCCGTTTACCCCGGCGCGGATCATGGCCTGTATGTTGGCGGCGTAGCTCCTGTCGTCGAGAGTGAAGTCGCCCCTCCAGCTCAGCGGTACGGCGGCCCAGATCCCGTGCAATGTGTCCGACGTCAGTCTGGCCATGTGCCCAACCCTCCCGGCCTGGATAGGCCAAGTAGCGCTTCGGCGGTGCCCCGCAGGATCGCGTACCTGTCCTCGTCGGAGATCTCGGCGTTGTCGATGCGCGCCCGCTGGGCGGGGGCATGGTACAGAGGCGAATCCGTACCGAAAAGGACCTTGTGGGCACCGATCTCTCTCACCGCCCACTCGATCAGGCCCGAGCAGAGACTGCTGATGCTGGAAGTGTCGGTGTACACATTGCCGTGCCGGGCCGCCTGCACGGCCCGCACCTGGTGCGTCATATCGCCGTCCCACCCATTGCCCAGGTGCGCCAGGATCAGTCGGACCCCGGGGAATGCGTCGGCCAGCGCGATGAAGTCCTCCGGCATCGAATGCGGGTCCCCGCTGTGGCTGAGCACCACGGCCCTGTGGCGTGCCGCGAACTCCAAGACCGCCTCGCCGTGCCGGACGATCGGGTACCCATGCTCCTCCGGATGGATCTTGATCCCCGCGCACAGGGGAGATGCGAGCAGCTCCTCGGCCTGGGCCATCGTCTCGGGCGCAAGCGGGCTGACCAGCACCCAGTAGGCCAGGCCCTGCACGCTCGCCACCGCCTCAGGCGTCTCCCGGTTCGCCCGCACGGGGTCGCCCTCAAGCCTCGGCAACAGCCCCAGCAGCGGAGACACTACCGTCAGCGCGACCCGAGCCTGGCGCGCGCGGGAGAGCACGGTCTCCAGGCCGCCGCTCATGAGGTGACCCTTCAGGGCGTCGCCCTCTCGCACATAGGTGCCGTAGTGGGCGTGGACATCGATGGCCTCCACCTGGCGGACTGTCGTGTCCATTCCTGATTGTCTCCTCGGGAGGAGTCGGCGAGTCACGAGTCACGACTCAACGGCGTCAACGGCTGCGGCAGCGGCGAACGGCATGCGGGCGGCGACCCGTGGGCACGTTGACGAGGAGGCGGTTGGGAGCTCTGGCGAAGGCCGGATAGCGCCCCGCCAGCGGCGCATGGGCGCGCGCCCTCGCCCGGCGCTCACCTCTGGAAATCCTCCTCGCTGATCCAGTATCCGGCGACGTACGAGAACGGGGCCTCGCCCTTGTAGTGGCTGGCGACGAACACGCGGCCATCCGGGAGCTGCACCCAGCCCGAATAGCCGAAGTCTCCCAGGCCGGACTTGCCGTCATTGTGCAGCTCCAGGATGCGGTCGACCTCGTACTGGTTCGGCAGGCCGTCGGTGGGCGACCACGCCCATTCCCTGTCGCCATATCGCGGCTCGTGGATACTCAGCTTCACCGCGTACCAGCGGCTCTTGCCCGCATTGCGCTCGAAGCCGAAGGGCGAAAAGCCCGGGAAGCCCCTGGGGGCGTTGCCAAACCTCACCGGCCGGCGGGAGCGGTCCAGCGCCATGCCCGCGGCGGCAAGGTCGATGGTGCACCTGGCCTTCCCATCGACCTGCAGGCCCACGGTGCCACGGTCGTAGGTGAAAACGTAGTCATGGGGCACGGTGGCGTCGAGTACCACCGGCTCGGTGCCGGGCACAGCGGCCAGAACCCGATCGGGCAAGACGCTCCACTGACAGCCCAGGTGCACCGTACAGTGGTTGGCCTCCGCGGCCTCCACGGATAGCCTCGCCTCGAGGCGAGCTGTGGCGTAGCGCGGATCGGTGACTGGGCGCAGGCAGTAGGCAACGGCATCCTCGTTGCCGGCGCCGTTCTCGATCAGCAGCGCCTCGGAGGTGAGCTTCGCGCCATTGCCGACGTCGTATGCACTGGGGGCGTAGAAACGCTCGGTATCCACATCGCCCAGCCAGGCGCGGTTGCCGCCATTGGGCCCTACGTGGCGGTAGGTGATGAGCGTCCTGCCGCTGCGCAGGAGCCCGGCGCAGGGCCGGTGCCCGATGGTGGGGTTGGGCTCCGGAGGCGACCACGAAGCACCCTCATCGTGGCTCTCCATGACATACGTGGGCTCCTGCACCCCGGAGTTCTCGCGCAAGAGCGCGCGCAGAGAGCCGTCGGCCGTCTTGAACATCGACACCTCGCACAGCACCAGGCCCACGTCTATGGCCAGCGGAGCCCACTCAGACCACGTGTCCCCATTGTCATCGGAGCGGTACATCACCTGCTCGCTGGTGGCCTGCCCCAGGAGCGGATTGGCCGCCTTCCCCACATGCCGGTGGCCGGCGGTGAGAAGGCCGCTTTCGCCGATGCGCAACGGCCTGTCGGGGATGGCGTGGCGCAGACCCGTGGCCTTGGGCTCCGACCACGTCTTGCCCTCGTCGCCGGAGCGGTACGTGGCGCCACCGACGGGAGAGCTGTCGGTGATCAGCAACACCTCCCCGTCTTCCAACACTGTCAGGCGCGGGCAATGGCCGCGGTCGGCGAGGACCAGGGGCTCCGACCACGTCTTCCCCAGATCGTCGCTGGTTCGCACCTCCATCCGCGAGCGGGTGGCCACATGCTTGTCCGCCACGCGATAGACGCAGATCAGGCGGTCGCCGTGGGTGAGGCAGACGTCCGGGAAGCTGATGTAGTCGGAATCGCTGCGGGCGATGGTTACGTGCCGATCGGGCATGTCTGTGATCGAGCGCATCTTGTCCCTCTGTCCTACCGCACAGGGTGTGAGGCTAAAAGCTACCATTAGTATGGTCAGTATCCGAAGCACCCGGTACCTCCCTGGTATGCGTGACCTGCGGCCATCCTCCATAGCGTCACCCCGCGCCGCTGCCGGCATCTCGCCCCAGAGCTGCCGTTCACGGGGCGACGTCACGCTCAGTGCACCTCGATCTCCCGCAGCCGCACGATGTGGTCGGCGGGGCAGGAGGTGGTGAACAGCACCCGCAGGCTCCCGGCCCGCACGGGCTCGAACTCCACCAGCGCACGGACTTGGGTGTTCTCCTCCACCGAGGCCACGGTGCGCCACCCTTCGCCCTCCGGAACCTGGACCTCGAAACTCCGGGGCACGTACTGGCCCAGGTCCGCGCTTGCGGCGTGGGCATAGAGATGGAGACGGACGCGGCGGAAGCTCACCGGCTCGGCGAAGTCCAGCCGCAGCCAGTGTGGTGGCGGGTTGTCACCCGACAGCCAGCGGCTGCGCTGGTCATCGGTGACCAGTCCGTCGATGGCCGCTCCCGGGGTGTAGTTGCGGGCCTCGCTGTAGATCGAGTCCGCGGTAGCCACGGTGCCTCTGGTGGCCAGAGCGAGGTTGTCGGCCACCTGGGAGCCCACCGTCGGCCAGGCCTGCAGACTGCGCAGGGCCCGGCGCACCTGGTGTCCCGGCAGCTCTCTGGGGGTACGGCCCTTCTTCAGGCACAGCGCGGCCGCGGCGCCCGCCGCCTCCCCGATGGGCATCGTGGTGCCCATGACCCGCGTGGAGCCGTGGGCCACGTGGTCCACGCTGATGGGGCGGCCCGCCACCAGCAGATTCTCGACCCCCAGCGGCACCAGGCAGCGGTAGGGGATCTCGTAGTGCCGCGACAGTCGGGCCCCCGCGGCATCCCCGGTGCCGTCGGCGGCGTGGATGTCCACCGGGTAGAAGCCTCGGGCGATGGCGTCGCGGAACTCCGCTCCGCAGAGCACCTCCTCGGCCGAAAGCGTGTACTCCCCCACGATCCGGCGACTCTCGCGCACGCCGATGAACTCGGCGGTCTGCAGCAGGTAGCAGTCCTGACAGCCGGGCACGTACTTGCGGTAGAAGTCCACCAGCTTAACCGCCTCGCGATGGGCCTCCACATGCGCGTAGGTGAGGTCCTCCACCTTCAGCCCGCTGACCTGCGGCACATTGATGGAGTTGATGTTGACCACACCGTGCTCGCCGGCAACCACCTCCTGGATGGCGGCCCCCCCGGCGAAAGGAGTGGTGAGATCGCCCTTGGCCCGCGCCTCCTTCGCCAGGTCCGGCAGGGTCTTCCATGCCGGCAGCAGCTTGCGGGTGTCCACATTGCCCAGCAGGAAGACCAGAGTCTGGGTCTGGGTCTCCTCGTCCCGGCCGCGCCCGATCTCGAAGGGCGCCCCGGCCCAGGCGGCCACATCCGCATCGCCCGTGGCATCGATGATGATGTTGGCCCGGATCGCCTGCGGTCCCGCCTTGCCCTCGACGAGGATGCCCCGGACCGCCCCATCCTCCACGATCGCTCCCACGGCCAAAGAGTACAGCATCAGCCGGGCGCCGGACTGCTGCATCATGTCCAGAAGCACATACTTCATGATCTCGGGATTCCACATCTCCGCCTCGCCCCCCGCCTCCTTGAGACGGACGCAGAACTCCTCGACGATGCCCCGGGTCAGCCCACGAGAGAAGGCCGGGGGCACCAGCCCCGTGGTCGCCATGCCGCCCAGAGCGCCGGAGCGCTCGACCAGGAGCACGTCGGCCCCCATGCGGGCGGCCGTGACGGCCGCCGCCACCCCGGCCAGTCCGCCACCGACCACCAGCACCTCCGGCGCGGCGATCACCGGGGCCTGCACGCGGCGGGACACGGTCCCCAGCGCCTCCTGGGGCCGAACCACCATCTCGGCGGCCTCGGTGCGCACCCGGCCCGCCGGCGGGCGCCGCCGGTTCAGCTCGTCCTCTGCTTCCCGGGCCTGTGCGATCCTCTCCTCATCCGCCCCTACGAGCCTTACGTTGTCCACCACAATCCGCGCCGGGCGGCTGCGCACGGCATTGGGCAACCGTAGCCCCAGAGCGTCCACAGCGGCCGGGTCCAGTCCGGCGTCTCTCAGGCCTGAGACGGCCACCTCGGCCGTCGTCCACCGGCCCGGAGGTAACACGACGGACTGAGTGAACTCGGCCGCCCCACTGCGGCAGAACAAGACAAGCTCCACCGTCTCCGGCTCGGTGTTGTGCAGGTCCAGCATGAGAAGGTGGTACGGCGCCCAGTTGCAGTAGCGCAGGCCGGCGCGGTTCTTGTTTGCCGCCACCTGCGGGTCGGTCTCCAGTGACGGGTGCCCGTAGAAGCGCACGCGCATGGCGCCATCGCCCTCGGTCCGTGGCTCGCGGACGGGCTCGGCCATGCACTGGCGCACGTGGCTGCAAAACAGGTCCACTTCTTCGCGACTGTTGAGGCCCGAAAGCGTCGTGATGAGCTCTGCGTGGCTCCAGGCGCAGATGACGCCCAGCGCGACGGTGAGGGCAAGACGCATGGGTTGTGTCTCCTGTCCGGTGCTTGCGGGTGGCGGTTGGCGGAGCGGGTCTTTCCCGGCCCGACAACACGATCCGCCGGTCTCGGCGCCGCCTTCGCGAGCGCCGGCGGTGTGCTATCCGTTCACCATCACGCCGGGCGCCAGCCGAGCCTCGATCTCCTCCCACCACTGCTCGGGGCCGCCGTGAGAGCCCAGTTGCGCGTCGATGCCCTCTATGAAATGGCAGTCGCTGCCGCCGGTGGAGAGCAGTCCGTGGGCCTCGCAGTACTCACGGTAGACGCCCCGGAGCTCGATGGGCACCGCGGGATGGGCGCACTCGATACCATCGAGCAGGCACTCGTCCCGCAGGGCGTCCATGCGGTCGCGGTCGGCTTCCAGGAAGTACCCGCGGGGGTGGGCGATGGAGACCAGCACCCCGGCGGCCTGGACGGTGGGCACCACCTCCGCAACCGCCGGATAGCGGGGCAAATGGCCCACCTCGGCCACTCGGGCCATCAAATCTCCGTACTCTTTCTCTGTCTGTATGAAGCCGCGATCCAGGAAGTGCCCCCGCTGCACCGCATTGTTCAGATGGGTCACGCCCTGCACGGCCATGGCCTTGTCCGGCCGGTAGGTGCGGAGCAGCTCCTCCCGCCGACGCGGGGAATAGTCGAACCCGAGAGCCTGCATCCCGGCGCTCACGGCCTCGCCGTACTCCTGCATCCAGTCATGGTACTGCTTCCACAGCCCCTGAAGGCTCTCGGCGGCGTCGGGCGGGAACCCCAGGCAGACCAGGTCCACCGCGCCGATGGAGGTGTGCACGGTGAGCTCGGCCGAGGGGAGATAGCGCAGATCCGGGTACTGAGCGGCCAGAGCGATGGCTTCGGGCACCGAGTCGATCACATGGTGCTCGGTGATGGCCAGGGTGCGGAGACCAACACGACCGGCGGCGGCGAAGACCTCGGCGATGTCGGCGCGGGCGTCGTAGCTCCAGTGCGTATGAACGTGCAGATCGTAGCTGGACAAAGCGTGGGTCTCCTTGTGTGGTTGGCCGTTGGGTACTGTCTCACCACCGCTTGGCGTGGTGGTCGGTTCAGCCCGGTGCCGCGACGAAGCGGGTGGTGGTTCACGACAGGGCGGCCCACCCTCACCTCTCCCAGCGAGCGCAGCGAGTGTCCGGGAGAGGTCACGGCCGCGTGGCGGCCGTGGGTGAGGGCCCGCCCTGCTGTGAGCCAGCGCCGGTCCTATAGCACCACAACGCTCCGCAGTCCATGGCTTCCCCCAGTGTGGTGTCGGCATGAGCCGCAGGAGCCCGGCGAGTGACGAGGC
>CAZXDD010000061.1:19269-20493 GCA_964639415.1 uncultured Armatimonadia bacterium | reverse complement strand
GGTCGCCGCCCTACAACGACCAACGACGAGCGGCCGGGCCGGATGCACGGTGCGGCTGTGCGTTCGGCCCCCCATCTGCGGCGAACGGCCCGACCCCACGGAGGTGGCTCCATGCGCAGGAGCGACGGAACGGCCTTTGCCCTCGCCCTGCTCTCGGCCTGCGCCCTCGCCGCGGCACAGGAGGTCGGCGAGAAGAAAGACGATCCCGGCGGCCTCATCGCCGTGGCGCTGGCTCTGGTCCTGATCCCCCTGCTGCAGTTCGTGCTCTCCATCCTCCTGCCCCGCTTCACCCGGCGCGCCGCCAGGGCCTACGAGGCCGCCTTCATGCCCTCTGCAGGGTGGGGCGCCGCGGTGGTCGTCCTCTTCGTCATCCTCGCCTCGATCTTCACCAACGCCGGCGGCGCCGGGGAAGAGGTGGGAGCCGGCCTCGCCATCGCCGCGGCCCTGCTGGCCATCGCCGGTGGCGTGGGAATCTCCATGCTCCTGGGCGACTGGGCCCTGCGGCGGTGGCAACTGGGGCCGATGGGACCGTTCAGCGTGCTGGTCGGGGCCACCGTCTGGGTCTGCGGCGCCCTGGTGCCGATCGTCGGCTGGCTGCTGGGGGGGCTCAGTTTGTTCGCTTCGCTGGGTATCGCCGTGCAGCTTGTCCTCCACCCGGCGGCCTTCGATGAGCCGTCCGCAGAAGAGGCCGCCGAGGAGCCCGATGCGCCTCTTGAGGAGAAGCTCTCCGTCATCATCCCCGTGTACAACGAGCTGAGCACGGTGCACGAGGTGATCGAGCGGGTCAAGGCCGTGCCGATGGCCAAGGAGATCATCGTCGTCGACGACGGCTCCACGGACGGGACGAAGGAGGCGCTGGTTCAGGAGGATGGCGACCACGTCACGGTCTACACGTCGCCCACGAACTTCGGCAAGGGCGCGGCCATCCGCATCGGGCTGACCCTCGTCAGCGGCGATGTGGTCATCGTCCAGGACGCGGATCTGGAGCTGGACCCTGAGGAGTATCCCCGCCTGGTGGGCCCGATCCGGGCGCGGCAGGCGGATGTTGTCTACGGCTCCCGGTTCTTCGGCCCCACGCCGGGCATCAGTCCCCGCACCCGCATCGCCAATCGGCTGCTGGCCATGTGGTGCAATGTGCTGTACCGCAGCCACCTGACGGATGTCTCCACCGCCTACAAGGTCTTTCGGACGCCTGTGCTCAAGGCCATGCCCCTGCGCAGCATC
>CAZXDD010000061.1:0-19259 GCA_964639415.1 uncultured Armatimonadia bacterium | reverse complement strand
ACCGCCCGGCTCCTGCGCGGCGGCCGGAGCATCCTCGAGGTCCCCATCGGCTACCACCCGCGCGGCGAGGCCCAGGGCAAGAAGCTCAACTATCTGCGGGACGGATTGAAGGCCGCCTGGTGGCTCCTGTGGCTGCGCTTCGCCTCCCTGCCCGGCAGACCCCACGGTGCCGCGCTATGAACCGGCTGAAGCTGCTGCTCGGCCCCGTGCAGGACGCGGAAGTCGCCGTCGAGCCCCAATCCCTGCGGCTCGGTCGCTTCGATCGGTGGTCTCTGGCCCTGATCGGCCTGGTGGCGGCCGTCTTGCTTCTGCGCGTCCACTCCCTCACCCCGTCGATGTCGGACACCTGGTACCATCTGGGTGTGGCCAAGCGCATCGCGGCCGAGGGGCAGATCCCCGGCTGGGACTGGTGGAACTACGCCCCCCTGGGCCGACCGCATCTGTACCCACCGGCCCTCCACCTGCTGCTCGCCGGCCTGGCGAGGCTCACCGGGAGCGTCGTCTTCGCGGGTCAGCTTTGTGCCGCCACCTTCTACCCCCTGGCGCTGCTCACCACCTGGTACTGCGCCCGGCGCCTCCTGGACGACCGCCACGCCCTGCTGGCGATCCTCCTGATGATGACCGACCTGTTCCACTTCATCGTCATGGAGGCGTACATCGCCGGGTGCCTGGTGAACATCCTCATGCCCGTGCTGATGGTCTGCGTCCTGTCGCGCCGCACCTGGTGGGCCATTGCCTGCATGACGGTGATGTACTATGCCCACCTGGGCTTTCCCCACTGCGTCGCCCTGGGGCTGCTGCTGTTCGGGCTCAAGTACCGGGTCTATCTGGGCGTGGCGCTGAAGGTCGTCTGCGTCGGCTTTCTGTTCTTTACTCCCTGGCTGGCTCACGTGATGGGGAATCTGGACTGGCTGGCGGTGCTGCAGAACCGGGGTATGCCGGGGGGCCTGCTGGAGAAGCTCCTGTCGCTGCAGGCCTTCAACCTGCTCGTCCTCGTCCTGGGCTTCTGGGGCCTTGCCAGAGCGCCGCGACGCAGCGCGGCTCGCCTCATGCCGGTGTACCTCCTGATCGGCTTTCTGCCCATCCTGTTCTCGTACGGCGGGCGCTACACGATGCACACCATGCCCCTGTGGGCGATCCTGGGGGCTTCGGTGATCGGTGGCCTATTGCCCCGTGACGCCTCACGCCGGATGGTGGCAGGTGTCATCGGGCTCACGCTGTTGCCCTGGCCCAGTCTGACTGTGAACGGCGGCCGGCCCATGCCGCTGCCTCTGACCGGCAGCCACGTGCTGGCGATGGTGGCGGTCACCGGGCGCGCGATGCTCGACAATGGCGACAAGACCGAGGCGTACCGCGGGGACTGCGACCAACTGGCGCGCTGGCTTCAGGCCAACACCGACAGAGACGAGATCATCCACGTCAATAAGGTCTGGGTGGCGGACATGATCTCCCTGCTCACAGACCGGCGCACGGACTACGGTGCCTGGTGGGAATGCAGCAAGCAGTCGGCCGTCTTGTACGGCCGGGCCTACCGCGACTGGAAGCCGCGGGCTACATTCGTCTACATCAAGCCCGAGGCCGATGCGGGCTCGATTCTCGGAGAGGGCGGCCCCATGCCGGGAGTGGACGAGCGTCGCGACATCGGCCGGTTCGACATCGGCATCCGCAAGCCGCACCCTCTGGCTCCTGCCGGCGAGCCCCCGGGGCTTAAGTGGCGAGCCGTGACGGCGCCGGGCATGACGGGCACGGTGGAGTCGAGCGCCGACGGGTTCACGTGGCGGTTCCGGCCCGAGAAGGACAAGCTGGCGCTGGCCTCGGCGAGCTTCCCGCGGCCCCCTGACGCGGGGGGGATCGTCTTCACCATTGAGTGCTCCGAGAGCACGGGAGACCTCGTCTTCGGCGTCCGCCGCCCCGATGGCGCCGACTTCCGGTGGCCGCTGTCGATCCCGGAGCCCAACGTGCCGGAGCGCGTGCGGGTTGTGCTGGACTGGACCGCGAACGAGGCGGGGGAGAGCTGGAAGGGCGGGCAGGTGGGCGAGGTGTACTTCGTCCGGCCGCCCGGCGTCAGCCCGATGGTCGGCGACAAGGCCCGTGCCGCCAAGGACAAGCCGCCCGACGCGGAGAAAGACAAGTCCGCGCCGCCGGGGACTGCGCAGGCGCCGGACATGACCGTGCGAGTGCGGGAGTTGCGGCCGCTTGCTCGGCCGCGGCACAGGCGATAGCCGGGCGACGACATCATGCCCCACCGAGGGAGTTCCCATGCATCACGGAAGAGAACGCACCGCCCTTCTCGGCCTGCTCGCCGCGCTCCTCGCCGCCCCGAGCCTCTGTCAGCAGGCAGGCGAGAACCTCGCCCTCGGCAAGCCCTACACCATGACGCCGCCAAACTACAGCTACTCCACAGACCCGGACGACGGCGTGCAGCTCACCGACGGCGTCCGGACCCAGGGGCATTTCTGGACCCAGAAGACCACGGTCGGCTGGAGCGGGAAGGCCGGGGCCTATGTGACCATCGACCTGGGCGAGGTCTACCCGATCCGGGGCGTTGCCTTCGGCACCGCGGCGGGAGTGGCCGAGGTGCGCTGGCCGGCCCACATCCTCCTGTTCGTCAGCGATGACGGCCAGGTATGGTACGAGGCCGGTGACCTCGTGGCCCTCTCGGCCGCCGATGCTCCCCTCCCCGCCTACGGTGAGTACCACGCCGCCACGCTGGCGACCGACCGGCTCCGCACGCACGGCCGGTACGTCAAGCTCTACGTCGAGCCCGACGGCAGCTACACCTTCTGCGACGAGATCGAGGTCTACCGTGGTGACGACGCCTGGACCGCCGACGCCCGGCAGGGCGACGGCATTGCAGACGTACAGGAGCACATGACCGACCGCATCACCGATGGGCTCATCCAGCAGCAGCTTCTCCGCGACCTGGCGGCGGTGCGGGAGGACGTTGCGAGCCTGCCGGCGCCCGCCCGCGCCCGGATGACACTACGCGCGGACGCGCTCGCCGACCGCGTCGCCGCCATGCCGCACGTGCCGATGGAGGGCTTCAAGGCCATATTGCCCATGACCGACCTGGAGCGCGAGATCTTCCGTCTGCAGGCCGCGGTCTGGCGAGAGCAGGGCAAGCCGAGCCTGCGCCTGTGGGACAAGCACCGCTGGGACCCGCTGGCACCCTCGGAGGAGCCCGGCCCAGACGGGCCTCCGGCGGCGGTCGAGGTCCACATGATGAGCGGCGAGCACCGCGCCGATGTGTTCAACATCACCAATGCCGCCGATGCCGATGCGCGTCTGACTCTGAGCTTCACCGGCCTGCCGGGCGGCGCCGACCCGCCCTATATGTCGGTTCACGAGGTCCTGACCGTCGGAACCAGGCGCTTCACCGAGGTCTCCGCCGCCCTGCCCGAGGCCGAGAAGACCGATGGTGGCCATGTGGTCACCGTTCCGGCGGGCATGACCCGCCAGGTCTGGTTGAGCTTCAGTCCCGACGAGCTCCCGGCGGGGCTGCACGAAGGGTCCGTGGAGCTCCGCGCCGGCGATGAGGCGGCCGGCTCGGTGCCTGTGCGGCTGTACGTCTACCCCCTGCAGTTCCCGGAGCAGACCACGCTGCTGGTGGGCGGCTGGTCGTACACCAATGCCGAGACCATGTACGGGATCACAACTCAGAACAAGCAGGCGGTGATCGCGCACCTGCAGGCCCACTATGTCAACGCCCCGTGGGCGACGAGCACCGCGATGGACAACGGCAGCTACGACGACACAGGGGTGATGACCCAGGCGCCGGACACGGCCAACTTCGACGCCTGGGTGGCTCAGTGGCCGGAGGCGAAGATGTACATGGTGTTCAAGGCCGTCGGAGACGGCTTCGACGGTGCGAAGATAGGCACCGCCGCCTTCGACGCCAAGGTCGGAGCCTGGGCGAGGTTCTGGTCTGATCACATGGAGAGCCTGGGCCTGAGGCCCGAGCAGCTCGGCATCCTGATCCTCGACGAGCCCCACGAGAAGGCGCAGTATGACATCATCACCGCCTGGGCCAAGGCCATTGAGGCCGCCGCCCCGGGCCTGGTGACCTGGGAAGACCCCCAGCCGCAGGAGGACAAGGACTGCCTGGAGATGTTCTCCAGCGTGGACGTGCTGTGCCCGTACCGACACCCCTTCCTGTCCATGCCGGACTGGTACCGCGAGTTGTTCCTGGGCATGCAAAGGCAGGGCAAGGAGCTGTGGTTCTACAGTGCCGACGGCCCCGCCCGGTGCTTCGACCCGTACTCGTACTATCTGGCCCAGGAGTGGCACTGCTTCAAGATCGGGGCCAAGGGCTCGTGCTTCTGGGCCTTCGGGGACAATGGGCGGGTGTCGTGCTGGAACGAGTACCCGGCCGCCGGCAATGGTCCCTACTGCCCAACGTACATCGACGAGACCGGCATCACGGCGGCCAAGTACATGGAGGCCATCCGCGAGGGGGTGCAGGACTTCGAGTACCTGACGATGCTCAAGACGCGGGTGGAGGAGCTGGCCGGCGAGGGCGTGCCCGAGGACCGGCTCGCCACAGCACGGGAGCTGCTGGCCACGGGCCCGGACCGCGTGCTGGCCATGGAGAAGGGCGCCAATTACCGCTGGGATGAGGCGAAGGACCGGTCGGTGCAGGACCAGGTGAGGATCGAGGTGCTGCAGGCGCTGGTGGACCTCGCCGGTCCGCGATGAGTCGCCACCGTCGGCCATGGCCAAGAGTACCGGCTCTCGGCCCGGCCGTGCTCGCCGCCTACCGTAGGTCGGTCCGGGTCTGCTCCCGGCCATGACCCGGCCGCTGCTCTGCTTCGTTCCACCGGCTCAGCCCGCGCGCGCTGAGCCCGGCCGGGCTTCGCGGGGCCTCCGCGCCCGCCGCCGAGCTCTTCCTGACAACCAAGGAGCCACCATGAACGACGACCCGATCCGCTACTTCGACGCCTGCTGCTATCTGGGACGCCACGTACACATGGCCGAGGGCCAGCCGGAGACGCCCGAGCAGCTTCTCGCCGCGATGGACCACTTCGGCATCCACGAGGCCCTCGTGGTGGACACGCTCTCGGCCTCCACCAACCCCATGGCCGGCAATGCTCGCATCGTGCAGCGCTGCCGAGACTTCCCGCGCCTGCACCCGGCCTGGGCGGCCCTGCTGCCCAGCAGCTACGAGCTGCCGCCGCCTGAGGAGTTCATCGACCAGATGCGACAGCAGGGCGTTGCCGCCCTGTACCTCTTCTACGGGCAGTTCAGCCTGCCCCTCACCGAGTGGGCCGCGGGCGGCCTGATGGCGGCCCTCGAGGGAGCACGGGTGCCCGTGTTCCTCTGCCCCAACGCGCTCATGGAGCCGGGGCGCAACGACATCACCGACTGGCAGGGAGTGGTCAACGTCTGTCAGGCCTTCCCCGACCTGCCGGTGGTCGTCACCGAGAGGCGCATCTACCGCACCCAGCGCCCGTTGTATGCCGCCATGGAGACGTGCCCGAACCTCAAGGTCGATCTGTCGGCCCTGTGGCTCCGCGATCGCGTGGAGTTCATCTCCCGGCATTTCGGGCCCGGCCGCGTGGTGTGGGCAAGCCAGCTTCCCACCCGCACTCCCGGCTCGCCGCTGATGCAGCTCAACTACTCCGACGTGCCGCACGACGAACTGGCAAGGGTCGCCGGCGGGACGATGCGGGAACTGGTATCGTGGAACCCCAACGTGAAGCCTGTGGAGCCCGCCAGCATCCAGTTCCCCGAGCCGATCGACACCCTGCACCGCAAGGTGCGCCTCCGCGAGAGCTTCCGCGATGAGCGGTTCTACGACTGCCACGGCCACATCGGCTGGTGCAGCCCCTACCACGTGATCGACGACACGCCCGAGGGCATCGTGGGGGAGATGGACCGGCTGGGGATCGACGTGTGCTGCGTGTTCACTCTCCAGATCGTGGGAGACGGTGTCTACGGCAACGACGAGACGATGGAGGTCGTCTCCCGGTACCCGGACCGGTTTATCCCCTTCACGTACGTCAACCCGCACCACGGCGAGAAGGCCATGTTGGCGGAGCTGGAGCGGGGCCTGGAGATGGGGATGAAGGGCATCAAGCTCATCAGCGCCTACATCAGCTACCCCGAGGAGGGGCCACTGATCGACGTGGCCTGCCGGTTCGCCTCCGAGCACGCGCAGTTCATCCTCAACCACCACTGGGGCTCGGCGGGCCAGATCCGGCGGCTCTGCACCCAGTACCCGGAAGCCTGTTACATCCAGGGGCACGCCACGTTGGCCTATGCCGACGTCTGCCGCGAGGTGGACAACCTGTTCATCTGCACCTGTCCGCTGCTGGACTGGCAGGCCACCGAGCACATCGTGGACGCCTACGGCGCGGACCGCATCCTCTTCGGCTCCGACCTCACGGATCTGCCGGTGGCCTGGGGCTTGGGGCAGGTGCTGTACGCCAACATCCCGGAGGCCGACAAGCGCAAGATCCTGGGGGAGAACCTGAGAGGTCTGATGGATCGGTACGGCATCTACCCGGAGGGCTGGGCGAAGAGCCGGTCGCGCTGAAGTCGCGCCGGCACCGCTTGCCGGTACCCTCACGGGGTCCAGGAGGCGACCATGTCAGATGCCCGCGAACGGTTCATCGACACCATGCAGTTCCGACCCACCGATCCGCCTTTCGTCGTGCCCGGTTGGGCCTGGACGGAGACGTGCGAGCAGTGGCAGAGGCAGGGCTGGGACGGCACCGGGCTTGCCCGGGTGTTCGGCACCGACGCGTACTTCGAGGTCACCGCAGACTACGGCCCCGCGCCGGCCTTCGCCTACGAGGTGGTGGAAGAAGACGCCGAGACCCGCCTGTACGTGGACCATGAGGGTATCCTCAAGCGCGAGTTCCGGCAGCACAGCGACACCAGCATGCCGCAGTTCGTGAGGTTCCCCGTGGAGAACCTCGCGGACTTCGAGCGCATCGCGGCCGAGCGCCTCGCGCCGAGCCTCGAGCTGCGGCTGACGCCCGGCTGGCGGGCGCGCGTCGCCTCGGCGGAGAGCAGCGGCCTGCCCCGCCGTTGTTGGCCGGGACGCTGGGGCGGCTTCTTCGGCTCCCCGCGCAATCTCATGGGCCTGGAGGGCCTCAGCCTGGCCTTCTACGACCAGCCGGCCCTGGTCGAGACCATCATGTCCCACCTCGCCGACCTGATGATCGCCGTGACCGACGAAGTGCTCGAGCACACGCAGATCGACGTGTTCTGGTTCTGGGAGGACATGGCTTACAACCATGGGTCTCTCATCGACCCCCGCGTGTTTCGCCGCTTCGCGCTGCCCAACTACCGGAGGGTTGTGGAGTTTCTGCACTCCCGCGGCATTCGCTACATCGGCCTCGATAGCGATGGCGACATCACGGAGCTGATCCCGCTGTGGTTGGAGGCGGGGATCAACTTCCTGTGGCCCTTCGAGGTGGCGGCCGGGATGGATGTGCTCGCCGTGCGCCGGGAGTACGGGCACGCTCTGGCGCTGGGCGGGGGCATCGCCAAGTCGGCCGTCGCGCAAGGCGGGCAGGCGATGCGCGAGGAGGTAGACCGCGTGATGCCGCTGGTGGAGGACGGGGGCTACATCCCGGAGCTCGACCACGGCGCTCCGCCGGACATCACGTGGGACCGGTTCGGCGAGTACCTGGAATACCTGCTGCACCGCCTGGGAAGGGGATAGGGGAGAGGCAGGGGCGTGCCTCCCAGCGCGCTGCTCGTCCGCCGTAGCTCCCGCCTTGCGGGACCGTTGCCACTGATCTGCGACCCGCGACTTGTGACGCGCGACCGCCGTTCCCCAAGGAGCACTTCGCATGCTGATACCCGCCGCGATAATCGCCGCTCTGCCCCTGGCCGGTGTCGGTGCCCAGCCCCTCTTCGAGACCGGACAGCTTGGCGCCGGTCTCCAGGGCGATGTGGAGATACCCACGCTGGGCACCAGCGACGGTAACACCATCTACTGCGTCTACTCGGCCAACATCAGCTCCATCTGGATCCAGGCCACCGAGGACGCCGGGAAGACGTGGTCCGAGCCCGTACAGGTCATGGGCCTGCCCGGCCCCAACTACATCACCGATGCGAACCTTCTGGTGGATGGTGACCGCATCACGGTGTTCGCCACCCACGCCATGCCTCGAGAAGGGCAGGAGGGCAAGATCGCGCGCAGCGTGTTTCGCGTTGCCGTCAGCGAGGACCGCGGGCAGACGTGGACCCAGCAGGACCCTCTGCCGGTGGCGCGCAGATACGTCTGCGGCTGCGTGCATAGCCCGGTGTGGTTGGATGGCGACACGGTGGTGATGGGCTACTCCTGGGACCTGCACGCGGAGGCCGACAGGCCCGTGGCCGACGAGGGCGCCATGACCATCCGCTCGGGGGTGCTGATCTCCCACGATCGCGGCCGCACCTGGACGCCGGGAGCCGACGCGGGGCCGGATATCCCCACCATGGGCCTGGACGAGCCGGCTCTCGTGAGGCTGGCCAATGGCGACCTGTTCGCCATCCTGCGCACCAATCAGGCCCGCCCCTACGAGACCGTCAGCCACGACGGGGGGCTGACCTGGGACCCCGTGCAGCCCAGCCGGCTCCGCGGCTTCAACTCACCGGCGGCACTTTGCCGCCTCGCCGACGGCGACATCCTCCGCGCATGGGACAACAGCAGCGCCAATCGCTACCCTCTGGTGGTGGCGCTGAGCCGAGACGAGTGTGAGACGTGGTCGCGGGCACGCACCGTAGCCACGCCGGCCACGACGCCCGAGGGCGGCCTGTCCTTCGACACCGCCTGCTACCCCACCATCGCTCAGGCCGCCGACGGCACGATTCTGCTGGCCTGGTGGCAGCGGGCGCGCGGGCGCAACAGCGTGCACTATGCCCGCCTAAGCCGCGAATGGCTGGACGAGGTCGCCCTGACCCCGCAGCCGCCGAAGGTGGTGGCCTTCGGCGACTCGGTCACTCGCGGGGTCCGACCCGGGGTGACCGAGGCCCAGACCTTCGCCGCCCTTCTGCAGGCCGGGCTGCAGGAGCGGGGTGTGGAGGTCGAGGTCGTCAACGCGGGACTGGGCTCGGATACGACGGCCGGGGGATTGGCCCGCATGGACCGAGACGTGCTCGCCGAGGAGCCGCAGGCCGTGGTCATCATGTTCGGCCTCAACGATGCCTGCGTCGTGGACGGCGGTCCGGTGGCGCGTGAAGAGCCCAGAGTGTCATTGACGGACTACGCGGCGAATCTGCGCACCATGGTGTCTCGGGCGCAGGCGGCCGGGGCCGCCGTGGTGCTTTGCACCCCCAACCCGATGACCCGAGCCTATCTGTACTCCGACATGAGCGGATATGCCGAAAACGACGACATGAACTACCTTGTCAGGGAGTACGCCCAGGCGGTGGAAGAGCTGGGCCAGGAAGTGGCGGTCCCCGTGGTGGACGTCTTCTCCCTGTTCGAGGATCGTCCCGGCGGGCTGGACCTGATACAGGACGGCTGCCACCCGTACGTCGAGGGCCACCGGCTCATCGCCGAGGCTCTGCTGCCGGTGGTGCAGGCGGCGCTGGACCGGGGGCGGTAGGCGGCCTCCGCGGGCGCTCTTTGCGACGCGACTCCCTCCGCATGGAGCAGCTTTGCCCCATCACTTCCCGCCTTCCGCGGCCGCGGGAAGCTGCAGCGGTGCCGTGGGGAACACCGCCACCCGCGCCCTGTCGAACCTCCGGGCCATGGCCTCCACCAGACGCCCCCAGTCGCTGTCGCAGTACCAGGTGCGGTCCGGTGGGAGAAACCCGCTCCCGTACTGAGGGCAGTACATGAACACCCTGGCGCTCATCAGCAGGCTCTCCGTGTGCTCCTGCAGGGGAGGCAGGGGACGCTTCCGGTACTCACCCAGCGGGCCGTCATAGAGCCCGTGGTAGGTGCTGGGGTCGGCGAAGTCGTTGATGATGAGCATCGGGCAGTTGAGCTCCAGGGCCGGTGCCTGCGCCTTGGTGTACTGGGTTGCATCGCCGTCCAGGGGATAGGCATTGACGATTGCCAGGTCGAATGGTCCCGGGTCGATGGGCGTAGCGCCCACGCGTCGGGCCAAGGCCACGGCCTTCGCGTGTGCCTTTGTGGGCTCCCCCACGGCCAGGCCGCACATCTGCCCCCCGGAGTTGATGACCGCACACAGCGAGACGTTCAGGCCGAAGAGCCTCCCGGCCTCCTCGATATCCCTCCGCGAGCGGGACTTCCCCGGAGCTCCGGCCCATTCGCCGCCACCGATTCGGCTGTGGTGATAATGGATGGTGGAGACGTGGCTGATGCCGGGGAGCACCATCTTTGCCCCACCGGCCCATGAGGTCAGGCGGTGGGGATAGACCATGCCGATGGTGACGGAGAAGTCGGCCGCCGCGGCGGCGGCATTGACCAGTACCGGGTTCCCCGAGGAGGTCATGCCGACATAGGTCACTTCCGGGCTGTAGGCATCATGGGAGATCACCCTGCCCACCCGGTCCATCGCGCCGCCCAGGCGTCGGGCAACCTCCTGCTTGTTCATTGGCCGGTGGGCCCCGTTGCCCAGGACGATCGTGATCCCCGCGGCGGGCACGCCGGCCGCGGTCAGCTCGTCGATGACCAGATGGCAGAGCCGCTCGGCGGGCGTCGGGCGGCGGAAGTCGTCGACAAGGATCGCCGCCGAGGTGGCGCCCTTCGCGGCCCGGCTGATGGGCTCGGCGGCCACCGGCTCTGAGAAGGCTCTGGCGACCTGTTCATCGGACAACGCAGGGCGGTCCTGCATGGGGTAGACCCGGGCATCCCAGCCGGCGGGAAGGGGCAGTTGCTCAGTCCTGTCGTCTCCGGAGGCGGCGAGGCGCAGCGTGAGTGGGCGGCCAAGTTCCATGAGGGCTCTCCGCGTTTGTCGGCGATTGCTCTCTCCGCCGCGTCGGCCGACGCCATATCATAGCAGAGTACGGCCGTGAGCCCAAGGCGCAATGCCCGCAGGCGCGGACCGACAGGCAGGCAGCCGCCCTCTGTGTGGGGGGCGGCTGCCGTGTGTATGACGTGTTGTCCGCTCGGCATTCCGGCTTCGAGCGCTACGGGGCGGCCGCCAGGTTGCCGCCCACGTCCACGATCCTCTGGGCCAGGCGGATGCACTCGGCCTCGGCGATGTACAGGTCGCCGCCCGAGTTGACGGCGATGCCCAGGTCGTCGTGGAATCCCGCCGTGTCGCCGCGGCCGTCGGCGCGCGTGGACGAGCCGGTTCCGGCGACGGTCGTCACAGCGCCGCTGAGCGTGACTCGACGGATGCGGTAGTTGTACCGGTCGGCCACGTAGAGATGCCCGTCCGGACCCGTCGCGATGTCCCAGGGGCAGTAGAGGCGGGCCTCAGAGCCGGTGGCGTCTACATAGCCACTGGAGTTGATCCCCGCAAGCGTGGTCACCACACCGTCGGGCGTTATCCTGCGGATGCAATGGTTGTAGGTGTCCGCGACGTACACGTTCCCGTCGGGCCCGACGGTGATGCCGCGGGGATCGTTGAACCGGGCGCTGCCGCCGGTGGCGTTCACGTAGCCGCTGCTGCCATCGACGGGACCGGCGAGCAGATCGACCTGCCAATTGGTGGCGCTCAGCGGGTCTCCGCCCAGCCAGCGCAGGGCGCGGACCCGGTTCCCGCCGCCACGCTCACAGATGTAGACGATCCCTCCGGGGCCCACCGCCACGGAGCCTGGAGCGGCGAACCGGGCCACGTCACCCGTGCCGCTGGCATAGCTCGAGGTGCCGTCACCGGCGATGGTACCCACCTGATAGAAGGCCGGATTCCACAGCTCCCATGGTGTGTTGCCGTTGTATGACGTGTACGGACAGCGGATGATGCGAACCCGGTCGTTGTCCAGGTCGGCGACGATCAGGTGGAAGCCCTCCGTCCCGGTGGGCCAGGCGGTGGGCTCGGACAGGTTCTCCCCGCCGATGTAGGCAATCCCGGTGGGGTACAGGAAGCGCGCGACGTTCCCCAGGCCATCCACATAGCCGCCGCTGGAGCTGCTGCCGGCGACCGATGTCGTACGCCCGTCTCGGCCAACCCGACGGATCGCGTTGTTCTCAGCGTCGCAGACGTAGGCGTTTCCATCTGCGTCTGTTGTCATACCGATGACGCATCTGAAACGGGCGTTCGTGCCCACGCCATCCACGTAACCGTCGACCCCTGTGCTGGAGCCCGCGAGAGTGCTCATCACCACCCGCGTGGAGCCGGAACCCGTTCGCCCTTCCGGCGGCGCGTACGGCTCAGCGACGCCCTCAACGGTCACGGTGAACTCGAAGGCCGTCACACCGTCGGGAACGGCGAAGGTCCAGTTGCACGGGGCGCTTGTGGCCCCTGCGGCGATGTTGCCGTACTCGAGGAACGGCCGGTTGCCTCCTCCGGCCCAGGGGAAGTACCCGTCCACATTGGCCATTCGCACCGGCTCGGGCGGCGGCGCCGTGGTGATGTCGCCAATCGGGAACGACCCGCTGTTGGGGGCCGCCCTGCGGATGGCCGAGTTCCCATTGTCCGCCACGTACACGTTCCCGCTGGTGTCGGATCCCAGCAGGCGCGGCCCGTTGAACCGGGCCACCGAGCCATCGCCATCGCTGCTGCCCGGAGAGGTGTAGGCACCGGCGATGGTCTGCACGACCCAGCCGGTCGCGGACGTCGGGCTCCCTGTGCCCCAGTCCTTGATCCGCACCTGGCGCAGCAGCCACGTATTGTCAGACACCACCAGGGCGATCCCCTGACCGGCGTTGGGGAGAACGGCAATGCCGTAGGGTGAAGAGAAACTGGCCGCATTCCCGGCACCGTCTACCGCCCCGAAGGACCCGGAGCCGGCTATGGTCGCGGTCTGCCCGTTGGGGCGAATCATGCGAATCCGTCGGTTGCTGGAATCGGCCACGTACACGTTGCCGTCTGCATCCACGGCCACTCCTCTGGGCGTGCTGAACCCCGCGCCCGTGCCGGTGCCGTCTACGTAAGAAGCGGTACCCGACCCCGCCAGTGTGGCGACGGTGTAGCTCCCCGGCGCAGTGGGATCCGAGCCGGTCTTGGTGATCTTCCGGATCCGGTGCCCACCGGCCTCGGAGACGTAGATGATGCCGCCGGAGGTGACCGCGACGCCGCTCGGGGCATTGAAGGTCGCCACCGTGCCCAGGCCATTTGTGCCACCCGAGGCCCCGGTTCCGGCGATGAGCGATGTGCTGCCACCGGTGTCGATGCGTCGGATGCGACGCCCCGAACTCTCCGCAACGATCAGTGAGCCATCGGTCGGGTTGACCGCGATCCCGATAGGTGAGTTGAAACGTGCCGTCTCGCCGACGCCCTCCAGGTAGCCGGAGGCACCACCACCGGCGAACACCGATGTGGAGCTCCCGACGACCTTGAGTACCCGGTGGCCGGCCGTGGCATAGACGGCTCTGTCATTGCCCACAGTCGTCCCTGACGGTGGGTCCGGTGCAGTTGACGCCAGGGTGTTCACGTACACCTGGCTCCTGATGTCCGACCAGGCCGAGACGTTGGCGAACTCGCCGAACACCACGCGAGCGCTCTTCAGCGAGCGGCCGGTGCGGTTGGTGACCCTCACGGCCGTCGCCTTGACCCCCACGCCACCGCCCTCATCCACCAGTCGGGTTGCCGAGAAGCTCACCGCAGTTCCCGTCAGCACCGCGCTGGTCCCCACGGCAGCGGAGGAGGCTGTGGAGGTTACCTCACCTGTCGCTACGTCCACATGGAAGCGGGCGGAGTAGGGGGCCTCGACGGTTGGATCGACCGGGTCGGGCGTCAGGGCACTGTCGCCTCCCCCGCCGCTCCCGCAGCCGGCCAGGCCCAGGAGGCCCGCAAGCAGTCCTGCCATCAGCAAGAAGACCGGTCGTGTCAGGTCTCTCGTCCGCAGAGACATCTCGATCTCTCCCTTCCGCCGCGTGTGTCGCGGCGCCCGTCTGGCACACGTGTGACCCTTACGGGCGGCGCAGGTCGGTCTGACCGCCTCTGCGCATACGGCGGTGAAACCTGTGCCCCCTGCTGCCGTCGTGGGGCCGTGCGCGCCGCGTCAGGCCGCGCCGGTGGCACCCGCAATCTCAGGGGGCGTTCACCGGCGGTTGCGGAGGGCACCTGATACCTGCCGGCGAGCAGGGGGCGCAGGCGGCCAGTCTTGCGCCAAGGAAGGCACCGACGCAACGATGACGCCCAGTCCGGGGGGACGTCGAAAACAGCGACCCGGACCGTCATCCAGTGCGCAGGCCCCGGGAGACGCCAAGGGCCAGGGCGGCGGCGTTGCCTTCGTGGACCTGGTGTACGCGATGGCGCGCATTCCCGCCGCATCCTTCCCCGCCCACCGCCTGACGGCCCGCGACCAATCCTGCCTCAGGAGCCCCGGCGGGCCACAGGCCGCCCTCTTCGCGCGAGGACGTGACGCGGATGCCCCGGCGGCAAAGATCAACACTTCGCCTGCAAACAGACACCTCGTGTGCCGGGTTCGCGTCGCGGTCCTCTGTCCGCCCCAATATGTCCAGTATACCCAGAGTCGGTCATCCAAACGCTCAAGTGGCTGGGTCGGCCCTGATCTCGTCGCGTCTCGGACGAGCACCCGGCCCGGTCACAGGCCCCGGGGGGTGTCACCTCCCATCACGGCGGTGCCCGCTACTCGTCATGAGGGGGGAGGTAGTCCTCCCGCACGGGAGAGAAGACCTCGATCGCGATGGTGTCTTGCAGCACCTCCGCCCCGTGCTCCACATCCGCCGGCACGTACCAGCTACCGCCCGGGAGGGCGTCGAAGGTCTCCTCCCCGATGGATAGCCGCAGATGGCCGCTGACGAGGTACCCCGTCTGCTCCTGCGGGTGAGAGTGGCGGGGCAGACAGTGGCCCGCAACCAGACGGAACTCGGTCATGAGCATTCGCTCCCCGTGTGCAAGGGCTTTGAGCCGCACGCCGGGCAGTACCTGTCTGTAGCCGTCATCGGAGTGGGGGGGAAACACGTTTGCTTTGGCCTCCATTGCCGTGGTCGCCGTCGCCTTGCGCAGGTGGGGCCGTGCTGGCCCGCCCCTCGCCGTCCAACTCCCCCTCATCCCTTGATCCCGGTCAGATGCAGCAATATGCACACTATGCGGCGCTTGCGCGCCATGGCCTGTGACTGACTCCTATCGCGGCCCATGGCCCGGGCCATGGGCGGCCCGCCCCACTGCCGGGCCCGCTCACGGCCAACGCACTCCGCCGGCGACGTGGCGGCCGAGCCACAGGTCAGCCGCCGGCACGGAAGGGCGCGGAGCACACGCCTTCCAGGGCTCCCCGGTCGGTAGGCAGGCCCGTTGGCGGCCCACTCGCGCGGCTCACGGGCCGCTCGGCAGAGGTGTGGCGCGGACTCGATCCCGCTCTACGACTGCGAACCATCCGGCGCAGTCTCCGAGGCTCTCGACCGCGGCGATGGCCATGGAGGCCAGTTCCGAGGGCGACGTCAGCGGCAAGCGGAAGAGGATGATACCGAACGGCGCTGGGGTGCGCACGCGATAGGCCAGTTCGCCGAAGTCCTCGTCGAAGGTGACCAGCACTCGCCCCTCTGCCGTGGCCCTCCGCAGAACCTCCTGGTCCGAGATGCCCGGGCAGTCGGTGCGAACCCACGTCACATCGTGCCCCGAGGTGCGCAGCGCCTCGACTGCGTCGGCGGGGAAGCTCTCGTTGGCCAAAACCCGCACCGCCTGCACCCCAATCGGATACACGCGTTCGGACTGCAGGCGCGCGCTGGCGTAGGCCAGGCAGGCCAGAATGTCTTCCTTCGTCAGCCCCGGATAGTTGTCCAGTATCTGCTGCTCCGTCCAGCCCTGAGCCAGCAGCTCGACGATGAACTCCACCGCGAGGCGCGTGCCCTTGACGACGGGCTTGCCTACGAGGATGCGGGGATCGATGATGATGCGGTCTTGCCAGTTCATGACGGCCCCTCCGAGAGGATGCCTGCGAGCGCCTCAGAAGCACCGCCCTCTGCTGCAGTATAGGACGGGCCCCCGGCGGCGGCAAGGGCAGAACGTCAGGGCGGAACGTCTACGGCCGGGTCGGATGGTCGTGCGCTGCCCCGCACGCCGCGTGCGCCCTGCGCCCTGGCCGCCCTCATCACCTGCCGCCTCACGTAGCCCGCCCATCACCCCTTGATCCCGGTCAGAGGATGCGTGATACACAGTGTGCCCAGCACAGACTGCCTCCCCACCGGGCCGTCGTCGCTCCTGATGTCGTGGTTGAGGGTCCAGCCGCAGGCCCCCGCGGCAGGACAGGGCGCGTCGTCATCGGCCGGCCGGTAGCACAGGGAGGCGGCGAACGCGCACGCCGCCCTCGGACACAGACGCGATGCAGCCCTGCGTCAGGTCATCACCCAGCAGTCTCAGAACGCGCTGGATGAGATGGGCCATGGCGGCGTGATCCAGCCCCTGGATGCGCACATGCACGACAGAAGGCGACGATGCCCCGGACAGAGCCAGCAGCGCGGAGAAGTCGGCGTCGAGGGTTACTACCGCGCGCTGTTGCTCGTCGGCCATCGAGATGATGTCAACATCCGCCATCCGCGGCTGCCCGAGTTCGCCTACGTGGATGCAGTCCAAGCCCCTCTCACGCAACAGGCCCGCAGTCCTGCGCGCGACGCCCATATCGAGCAGGAGCTTCTTGGAAGCCGCTCCATGGGCACCCAGCGGTCCTCCAGGCGGCTGCCGGCGTAGTCGAGGGCCTGTCGGATGTCCTCGTCCTCCAGCTCTGGGTAGTCCTGCCGAATGGCATCGCGGTCTAGGCCGTCAGCAATGATCGCCACGACGCGGCGCACCGTGAGGCGCATCCCACGTATGCACGGCTGCCCGTTCATCACATCCGGGTCCACGGTAATGCGGTCGAAGGTCGGCATGCCAGGCACCACCTCTACTGCAGTTGCTATCGTTGACAGACCTGGGCAATGCCAGTATGCCCCGGGGCGTCTGCCTGCCCACAGAGCGTGGCCGTCCCCTGTAGTCCCCTCACCCCTTGATCCCGGTCAGAGGGAGCAAGATACATAGCGCCGGCCTCCATGGGGTGCACGCGAGAGCCGCGGCAAGCCCGGCAGTCCCCCCGTCTGGCTGCCGGCCACGACGCCCTGGGCGGCCCGGCCTTCGCACGTATGCCGCCGCGACAGGGGAACGCGTGGGGACACAACTCACCACGCCGCGCGGGGACACGAGCGCGCCGCTCGCGGCCAGGTGCTCCCACCGGGCGCCGTACCGGTGTGCGCCCTGCGTTGGGCTCAGATGTCGGCCGCGGCCTCCAAGAACTCTTCAATTGTCAGCCCGGCCGAGCGGATCAGCGACCGGAGCGTTCCCCTGGCGACCTCCCTGTGGTCGGGCACAGAGAGAGACGCCATGTGGCCGGGCTTGGTGAGGATGATGTGACTCCCGCACTGCCGCGCCACCTGCCAGCCGAGACGCTCCACCGCCCCAACAACCTGTCTCGCGCTGAGCACGGGCAGTGGAGGCACTAGACGCTCACCTCAACCTGCTGTGTCTCGATGGTCAGCGGCAGGCCCTGCTCAGCCCTAACCTCGAGGCACAGAGCGATGGCCTCGCGCACGTTCTGAACGGCTTCGTCCTTGGTGGTGCCCTGACTCACGCATCCCGGTATGGCTGGGCACTCCACCACCCAGACACCGTCCTCGTCGCGGTCGATGGTGACTACGAAGCGCATGGTATCGGCCTCTCCTTGATGCCTGTGCTGACATCGCCCGCGCGCCTGGCGGAGCGTCGCGATGGGCGCCCTGCCCGGCGTACTCAGCGGGTACGTCGTTGTCAGTTCAGTGCCAGTATGCCCCGGAGCGTCTGCCGGCACACGGAGCGTGGCCGTCCCCTGTAGTCCCCTCACCCCTTGATCCCCGTTAGCGTAATCCCCTGGATGAAGGTTCTCTGGGCGAAGAAGAAGATCGCGATGATCGGGACCGTGATGACCGTCGTCACGGCCATCAGCATGCCCGGATAGGACCCGTATTGGCTGGAGAAGCTCGCCAGCCCCAATGAGAGGGTGTACTTGCTCTCGTCGGCCAGGTAGATCAGCGGACCCAGATAGTCGTTCCAGGCAGCCATGAACGCGAACAGCCCTACCGTTGCCAGCACGGGCTTGCTCAGCGGGATGATGATGCGCCGGTAGATGCCCCAGTCGCTGCAACCGTCGATGCGCGCGGCCTCCGTCAGCTCCGGAGGGATGGTCAGGAAGAACTGGCGCATCAGGAAGATGAAGAAAGCATTGCCGAGGAAATGCGGCGCGATCAGGGGCCAGAACGTGTCGACCCAGCCGATTGTCGCGAACATCACGAATACGGGCACCATCGTGACCTGGAACGGCAGCATCATCGTGCCCAGGATGATGTAGAACAGCACATTGCGCCCCCGCCAGCGGATACGGGCCAGGCCGTAGGCGACCAGGGAGCACGAGAGCAGTGTGCCCAGCACCGACAACACGCAGATAACGGTAGTGTTGAGCAGGTAGCGCCAGAAGGGGATGAAGGTGAGGCCTGCGGGGTAGTTGGCGAAGGTGAGTGGAGCGGGGATCCACTCCGGGGGGAACTTGAAGATCTGGTCATCGGTCTTCAGCGAGGACGTGACCAGCCACAGTAGGGGCACGAGGAAGATGACGCTGAGGACGATCAGTGCCGCGTGGGCCGCGGCACTCCGCGCCGGAGAGAGGCCTTTGCCGGACTCTGTGTCTGCTGCGGCCATGTGGTCACTCCCGCGGCCGCCGTGGGGCGGCGACGCTGTGGTGTGGGACGGTGCGGCTCAGTGCCCATGAATGCCGGGCCATTGCAGGGCCCTTGGGTGCTCCGGCGCCACCGGTCACGACCGCGCCGGAGCACCCATGTGGTCTCTTACCAGCCGCCGCCGCCCCAGACCTCGTTCACCGCGGAGTAGTAGTAGGGCAGATTGGTGCCCGTGTAGGCCTTGGCGTGGCCGTCCACGAAGACCACGTTGGCCGCCTGATTGTGCCGCCACGCCACGCCGAAGCCCACGTCGGTGGGGTTCATTGGCCCGGGGTGGGCGAAGTCGTGCTGGGCCTGGTAGCTGTAGGCGTCGTAGAACAGGGGCGTCTCGGAGGGCAGTTGAATGGCACCGAGACTGGCCGTTGTCGACGGGTACCCCGGTCCGGGGTTGTAGATGATGTGGGCGTTGAAGCCGTAGGAGTACTTGGGCTTGCCGATAAGGCTCAGATCCATCTCGCCCCCCAGCGGCCCGGTGCCATTGGGCAGCACGAAGGAGCCGCTCTTGCTCGGGCACGACGCGATCTGCTGGTTCTTGACGTAC
>CAZXDD010000060.1:0-20553 GCA_964639415.1 uncultured Armatimonadia bacterium | reverse complement strand
CTCGGGAGAGACGGTCTCACAGTTCCAGGTGAGCTTGCCCGAGCGGGCGTCGTACGTGAGGGCGTGGTTATCGACGGTGTAGTCCTTGCCGGCGACGGAGAGCACAACGCTGCCGGGATCGACCCCCCCGGGCCCGGCATCGGTGAGCGCCAGTTCGACGGTGGAGGTCGCCAGGCTCTCCCCATCGGCGGGGCTGAGGGCGGCGGCGCTGGGGGCATCGTTGTCCACCTGCAGGCGCCAACTGGAAGGCTCGCTCCAGTTGCCGGCGCCATCCTGCACCTTCGCCGATATCCATCCATCCAGATTGCCCGGAGACGGTATGGTGCCCTCGCGGCCCTCGAGCAGGGCCTCGGAAGGCAGGTCGGTAGTGGGAGCGTCGCCCAGCACATAGCTCAGGCCGAAGGTGCCGCTGATATCCGGGGCGCGCCAGGAAAGATGCAGCCCTTCCTCGGCGCCGACCACCGAGACGATGCGGAAGTTGTCCAGATGGTAGGTCCGCCCGCGGACGTTGGCCTTCCAGTTGCTGTCGGTGATGACGAATTGGCGCACCGTGAGCGAGGGCGCCGTGGGATCATCCCTGCGCAGCATCTCATAGAGGTTGAACTCGGCGTGGTGCCATTCGTTGTCGTCCTTGACGTCGGGCACCTCCCCGATGTAGCCCACCTCATTGTCTGTGTCCTTGAACTTGATCGCCTTCCAGTCGCCGTTGACGTAGACCACGAAGTCGACCCGGAGACGCGAGGGCACCTTGTAGTCGAAGCTGACGATCCGGTGCTTGCCCGCGTCGAAGGGTTCCTTGCGGATCTGAACGCCGAAGCTGCTATTGGCGGAGCGGTTGTAGACCCTCAGGCTCCTGCGTCCCGAGGCGGCGGTGCTGTCATCAAGGGACAGCTCGGCGCCGTTGGAGCCCTGGTAGGGGCTGAAGCCGCCGATGCCGGTCTCGAAGTCCTCGGCGCACAGGTAGCCGTCCGAGGCAAGCTGCAAGGTCGGAGCAGGGGGCGGCGTCTTGTCGCCGGCGAAGTCCAGATGGTAGACCCACTTCAACCCCTCGGACATGGCGTTGCCGGCCCGGTCGCTGAGGGCCGCCAGCGTGACCACCACCTCCGCGCCGTCCTCCGGGGCCGGGAGGGCCTCCCGAAGGTCCACGCTGAGTATGCCAAGGCCCACATCGAGATGGGCCGTCTGATGGTCCAGCTCCACGAGTTCGTCATTCACCGCCAGCTTCAGGGTGTCGAGATCGATGCTGCCGCCGCCGGGGTCGACAATGCGGATCGTGAGCGGGTCGTCGGTGAGCGCCGTGCCGGGCTCCGGCGACACCGCGATGACCTGCGGTGGCGCCTGGTCGACCACGAACCGGTGGTGCTGGGTGGAAGACCATCGCCCCTCGGCGGTCTTGGCCCGCACATGGGCATACAGCACATTGCCGCCTTCGGGGGCCTCGATGCTGGCCGCGCTGTCCTCGGTGGTGACTTCCTCGGGCGCTTCGGTGAGAGGGTCGGCGTCCACGCAGACGGCGTACCCCTGTACCTCGACACTGTCGTCGGGGGCGAAGGCGAGCTTCACCTGTGGCCCGCCGGGCCGGGTGAGCGCGAAGTTGTCCAGGTAGATCGTGGTGCCCAACTGGTTCCCGCCGAACCCGGCGAGCAGATAGTCGCTATCGCACAGGTTCCCCAGCCACAGGTTGGTGGCCTTTAGCGGAGCCGAGGGGCCGAATCGCACGCGAGCCGCGTTGAGTAGGTCGAAACTGGCGTGGTGCCAGCCGCCGTCGGCGATGACGTCCGCGATCGCGCCCAGTCGCTTGGCCCGCGGAGTCCCATGGGGCGGGCCGCTGAACACGATCTCGCACAGCTCGCCGTCGATGGTGAGGTAGAGACTGGTTTTCGCGGTCCCGTCCGCCGGGAGCTTGTAGTCGAAGCTAAGCTGAGGCAGCGCGCTGAGGTCCAGCTTGTCTTGCACAATGCGTGTGCCGAAGGTCCCGCCCGGCACCGTGTTGGTGATGGCCAGGCAATGGCCGGCGCCGGAAGGGCCGCCTTCGGTAAGGCGTAGGGCCACCGAATCGATCTCGGAGGTCGGGGCGAAGGTGCCCAGGTCCGTCTCGAAATCGTTCTGAACCGAGGGGTGGGAGGTCGAGGTCATCGTGAACGCGCGCTCGCGCGCCCTGGGCCTCGGCGGCAGGAGTGCGTCCTCACCGGGCACCGGTCGGCGAGTGGTGTTCTCGCCCGCGTAGTAGACTTTCAGGCGCGACACGATCAGGCCGTTGTCCTTGATCCACAGCCCCACATGCCCGGTCTGCAGGGGCTCGGGGTCCTCGGCCTCAACCACGAGCTTGTCGTCGAGGTACAACTGGAGCCTGGTGCCCGCCAGCCGGGCCCGCACCCGCCACCAGCGTCGGTGGAACTCGTACGTGGAGGGGAAGCCGTCCTCGAAGACGGGCAGAAGCGCCTGGACATCGGAGCTGGCCGCGAGAACCTGAGTGCCCTTCATGATGCGGCTCTCGGTATTGTGCTCCGCTCCGACCATGAAGCTGTAGCCGCTGGACGGGTTGGCGCCGTCACCGTGGATGGTGATGTTCAGGTCGTTGGGATTCTTGTAGCTGGAGATCGCGCCCAGGCCCATCTTGAAGGCGAGATAGGCCTCGACGATAACGTCTCCGGCGAACTCGCGCTTGTTCCAGAGGGCCGCGATACCCTCCTCCGCCTGGCCTCCCTGCCAGGACCACTGGGGGCTGCACGTCCAGCGGCTGGTGATGGCCCAGAGCCCGCTGCGGGCCAGCCAGTCGGTGGGGGCGTTGCTGAAGGTGTAGTCGTAGAGACTATTGGACAGCAGCTCGATCTCCCCCACATCGCCGGGCAGGCCGCCCCAGTCCACGGCCAGACGGCGCCCATACGGATGGGGGGCGACCTCGGACGGATAGTAGACTGCGGTGGTGTCCTCGCGTGCGGCCTTCAGACGCTCCTGGAGCTCGAGCGAGGGCTGATGGTCGGGGCTCAGTGCGAGAATCCGGGTGACCTCGGCCCGGGCCTGAGCGATGCGGCCCTGCCTCTGGTGCAGTACGGCCAGCCAGTAGCGGGTGTCGGTCGACTGCGGCTTGGCCTGCAGGATGGCCAGGAACGCCGTCTCGGCCGCGGCGACATCGCCGCCCTCCAGATGGGCGCGCCCCAGCCAGTACCTGGCCCCCAGATCGTCAGGCGCCTCGGCAATGACGTCCTCCAGCGTGGCAACGGCCTCGGAGAACCGGCCGGCCCTGAAGTGGTCGATCGCCTGACTGACGGAGGCGGCCCAGGCACAGGTCGTGCACGCACACAGCGCGACAATCGCTGCCGTCAGGCCCAGCCTCAGATCGATCTGCATAGGAAGGCTCCCCCTGCTTACTGCGGGTCTGCCGCATAGCGGCTCGCGGGCCGTGGCACGCCGCGCCAGGTGCGGATGCCGATGCCCGCCGCCGCGGGCGCTATCCTGCCGGAGCGTCCTGTACCGTCGGTCCCTGCCACATGGCGGTGAGCGCCGTCTTGCCGTCCACCAGCACCACGAGGTGCTCGCCGCGACGCTCCACAGCCACCGCGCACCCCTCCCCCTCGGTCTCGACCTCCGCGGCGCCCAGGTCGATGCCCTCACAGCTCAGGCCTATCCCCAGCACCCGGGAGCCCTTCTTGGCCGTGACGGCCAGAACGGGTCCCCCCTCGGGCCGGTCCTGCTCCGCGCCGAGGTGAACCGTCATGGTCCCCTCGGCTTCACCGATCTTGCTCAGCCGGAACTGCACCTCCAGGGCGCCGTAGTAGTCGCCCTTCGTCCACCAGACCTGCGGCCCGGCCTCTTCCGGGGGCGTGACCCAGGGGTGACGGGTGCTTGCCCAGTCGGCCATCTCGAAGTGCTCCTTGGTGTCTGTGAACTCCTTGGGCACCCGCGCGGCATGGCGCGGGGCCAGTGGCGAAAGGTGGAGGCTCTCGAAAGCCGCCTCGCGCGGCTGCTGGGCGTACAGACCCACGGCACCGGCCAGCGGCCGGTCGAGCATGCTACCCACCAGCCGCAGTTCGCCCAGGTAGCCCGCAATGTAGGTGGGCTCGGCAACCACCGAGGCGTCGATCTCAAGAGGGGGCTCGGCGGGCAGAGGCGCCTCGGCCAGCACCGTCTCACCGTCCTGCGTAACCCTCACAAGCTGGGCCTTCCCGGCATAGGGAATGGCGCAGCCGCTATCGGCCCACCTGAAGAGCACCAGGTCTCGCGGACCTCTGTAGCCCACGGCGATGCCCAGACCGCCGCTGAGAGCCCGAACGCGGCTGGATGCCTTGAACTCTTGCCACCGCGGACCGCCGGTGACAATCAGGGAGGCGTGCCCGTCCAGGGGCACGGCTCTCCCGTCTCCGATCTGCCACTTGCCGCCCTCACGCCGCCACTTGCCCGGCGTGTCGTGGGCGAAGCCCTCCACGAAGCTGTCTGTGCCGGTCACTCTGACGTCATCAAACCAGACACCGGCCTGGCCCTCGGCGTACATGCCGACTTGGCCGTGGCCCAGAAGGTCGCAGTCGACCTCCAGGCGCGGCTCGCCGTCGACGTAGGCGCGAAGGTGGTCGTCGCAGATATCTACCTGCAACGCATACCACTGATGGGGAAAGAAGCCTCCGGGGCTCTCGGCCAGGACTGTCTCATGGCCAGCGAGCACGGCGAGGACCTGGAGACGAGGACCGCCCTCCTGTTCCACCAGTCTGTTTTGCCAGCGCAGCAGCAGGTAGTTGTCCTTGTCCTGCACGTAGAAGGCCAGGCCCGCCGCGGGTGCCTGATCCCGGGCCCGGAAGGCCACCGAGTAGCTGCAGTTGCGCCAGAACCAGGAGCCCATCGCCGCAAGGGCGCGGTCCTCGGCCGCGCCGTAGTAGCTGAAGGGATTGGTGCTCAGGCTGGCCCGCATCTGGCTGGCCTGGCTGTCCTCACGCAGCGAGATCAGTTCCCACTTGCCGGCAAGCTGTTCCCACTCGTCCTCGGCGCCTTCCTCGCGCTCAAACGTGTCGCCTGCGTCCACCTCGCCCACCAGTTGCAGCCAGACGTCAGGCGCCTCGCCCCCGGCCAGAGCATAGCCCACCGCAGGGCCCGTGAGGGTCTGATCGTACCCCTTGGCCACCACCCGGCCGCACCAGACGAAAGCAATGCGCCAATCATCACGGAACAGGGAGAAGGTGACTTCCTGCTCCGCCTGCAGCTCCGGCACGTCGGCCGTGTCGCCCAGGGGAGTCGCCGTCTCGCCGTCCACGGTGAGGAGGGCCACGCCACCACCGGCCACGCGTACCTCATAGTGCGCTGAGTCGGCCTGGCCGTTACCCCCGAACACCAGTCGGAAGTCAAGCGCGGCCGGGTCGGTCACCGTGAAGCTCCCGGAGAGGGCGAAAGCGCCCTCGGCCGGATCCTCAAGCATCGTCAGCGCGGCGGACTGGCCCCACGCCATGGATGCGGCAAGCAGCATGATGACCATCAGGGCCCACGCAGTCCGTGGTTGTGTCACAGCCTCACATCCTATCGGGAGGGAGAAGCCCGCCGCCGGCGCGGTAGGGTCGAGACGGCAAGTGTCCTGTCGCCAACAGGCCTCCGAACCCGGTTGGGCTACAGAGGCCGGTGATATGCTCCCAGGGGCCCCGTGGGAGGGGCGGTCTTGGCCGCCGGTGTCGTCCGGCACCAATAGGCGTCGCCGGGACTCGGGTCGCAGCGCGCCGCGGCGTTCGGAATGGGACCGCGGCCGGGGCAACCGATATCCCCGGCCGCGCCTATCGATACGCGCGGTGGCTCCGTTCCGTTGCAGCCCCCGCGGGCTTGCAGGCCACTACTTTGCGATATACTGGGGCGTCTCGGTCTCGGGACGCGACGGCTGATAGCGGCTCTTGGGCCGTGTGTGGAGGAGGAACTGATCCATCTTGGCCCCGTCCTCACGATTCTGGATGCGGATGGTGTGGACGCCCTTGGTCAGCTTCACGCTGGGGCCGGCCACCCAGTGCCACTTCTTGAAGGTCTGGTCGGTGATGTAGGGGGTCTTGGCAGTCACCGTGTCGCTGTCGATCAGCACGAAGAAGGAGTTCCCGCAGGCGTCGTACCACCAGCAGCGGCCCCAGAACTGATACGTGGCCGTCTGTGGCACGTTGATCTTGTAGACCGCATTCCCCTTGTCTGAGGGTCCCGTCTCCGTCGTGGCGTGGGGACGCCGCAGCGGGATCTCGATGCACTTGCCCTTGGAGGCGGTGCTGTCGGCGGAGATCTTCATCGAAGGCGTGACGGACTTCGAGCTCTCGCACTCCACCACGATCTTCACATCCGCGGCGAAGGCGGCCGTCAGCGACAGCGCCAGTCCCAGAGCGATTGTCGCGACCGTCAGGTGCAACTTCATCTGCGCTCACCTCGTCGGCGTGTTGTGAGAATCCTCGCCGCCCGCTCCCCTGGCGCTTACCGCGATAAGGGCAAAGACGAGAACCCAGACCAGACTGCATCCTCTGACGAACAGACTGCTGAAGATGTTTGCCGCCATGAGCCCCATCATCGCACCATGAAGCCCGGTCCAAAGCCCGCGCTCCCACTCAGGACCCCGGGTCCGGCGCGAGACGATCCTCCAGAAGAACCCCAGCAGCGCCAAAAGGCAGACGAGACCAGCCAGGCCCATGGAGGCGCCCATCACCAGGTACAGGTTGTTCGTGTCCGGCTCGCTCTTCTTGACATTCGGCACGTCCGAGTAGTAACGCGCCTCTCCGATGGACCGCTGGAAGCTTCCGGCTCCCACACCCAGCGGGAGGTTCTCGGTGATCATCAGGAGCGCAGGCTGCCACTCCAACCAGCGCTTCTTGACGATCAGGAGGTCCTCGGGGGACAGCTCGCCCGCGGACTCCTCCAGCTTGTACAGGTCCCCGCGCTCATACAGGTCGGCAAGCTCGAGGACATTGGCGTCGCGGTTCCTCGGCAGGGCGAAGGACACCACCAGTGTGAAGACGACCAGCGCGGGAACCAGGGCCCTGCGCCATGCTCCGCCGCGGGCCCAGATCATGGCGCACAACACCAGTAGCAGGAGCCATACGTGAGGCGGTCCGAGCATGGTGACGATCCCGACCCCGCAAAGCCCCAGACTCCATGCGCGCAGGCGCACATCACCTTCGTGCATCCCAAACCCCACCAGAAGGGGAAGCACCATTACAAGGAACGCGCTGTAAACGTTGCGGTTCCCGAAACCTGCCTTCACCTCCATGGCGTCGGGCTGCGTTATGTAGTCGGCCAGTCCCCAGATCACAGCCACCGAGACGGCCGCGAAGAGCACCATCATGCAGCGTCGACGCTTCTCGGGCGTGTCGAGGGCCTCGTGGAACAGCATGTACCCCGCCAGGAAGTAGAGGCCGATCTGGGCGAGCTCAATGACACCGGCCTTGACCGCGCCCGGGGACAGCCCCCCTGCGGGGTCGAGCACCGACTTGCCCAGGGACAGGGCGCCCACCGCCAGCCAGGCGAACAGCGCCGCCGGGGGCCAGGGCAGGGTCCGGAGAGCACGGCGTCTGACCAGCAACTCGCGGCCCGCCCAGCCCAGGAAGACCAGGGCACACAGGACATCGGCAGCGGCGACGAACGGGCCATAGCGGGGATGACCGACATAGCCGATCTGCGAGCAGGCCGTCGCAATGGTGACGAGAACCAGGACCTCGATCAGGCCCGGCCGGACGCTCGCGGTGCTTTCCGCTTGGTTACGGGGCATGGGATGATCGCTCTTTCCGGGGCCATGGGTCCCGGTGTCTGCCCGCCTCTACCCGACGGGGTACGCGATGTTCCGAGCGAACGCGAGCACCAGCGCCAGCGCCATGTACACATGGGGGGCGCGTCGCACCGCCGGTCCTCCGCCGATACCGGTGAGGACAATCACCAGCAGACCGCCCTGTGTGGCGGCGAGGATCGGGCGAAGTGTGGACTCGAGCGCCAGCGAGTGGGGGCCGTGTAGGACCGCATAGGCAAACAGCGCCAGCGCCGCTATCAGGCCCATCGCCCACCAGGCGGCCGCTCGAAACGGCACGACCTCCGCCGGCTCGCCGCCGCCGCGCCTGTACGCGATCCAGCAGATGAAGGTCAGCAGTATGGCGGGAAGCGCGATGCTGGGGTAGGCGAAGACCAGGGGCGCGGGCAGCAGGTCGGCCAGGGGGCCGATGGCGCCCAACTGCGGGTCATAGCACAGGAACAACAGCAGCAGTCCCGCCAGGGCCAGGCAACCGCGGACCCAGACCTGCTTTTCCATGCCGGATCTGCGCCACAGCGCCGCCGCCAACAGCGCCGCCGCCACAAGCAGCATGACGCCCCACTGCGGCAACGTGACGATGGCACGCTGCCAGCCGGTGTACACCGCCGAGCCACAGACGACCGCCAGCCCGATGTGCATCCCCAGGGCAGCGGGGACGATGGAGGGGCCAGGCGACGCCACGGCGGCCTGCCCGATCGCGCCATCTTGCTGAGCCATGCCGGACACATCCCTCTTGCTTGCCTGGATGTAGCCGAGTTGCGGCCCGGACTGAGAGCCTACGCAGAGGCCGCCCAGCCCCGGTAGCCGAACTCCGCCACAACTGCTTCGACAACCATCCCCTGCACCTGGTTCCATGCCGGGGCAGATGGGAGTTCCTCGGCGATCGAAGTCATCCGGACCCCCATGATACCGCAGGGGCAGATGAGATCGAACGCCGACAGATCTCCGCACACGTTCAGTGCGAAGCCGTGGTAAGTCACCCAGCCACGGACCGCCACCCCGATCGAGGCGATCTTGCGCCCGTCAACCCAGACACCGCGGAGACCGTCGCAGGATGTAGCCGCCAGCCCCATCTCCCGCAGGGCCCGGATGAGCGCCGCCTGCAGACACTCCACGAAGCGATGCAGGTCCTTGCCCCGCGGGCGCAGATCGACGATCGGGTAGCCCACGAGCTGCCCGGGGCCGTGGTAGGTCACCTTGCCGCCGCGGCTGGCCTCGTGCAGGGCGATGCGGGCCGCCCGCAGGGCGACGGCGTCCGGGGCCTCGGAAGCTTCGGTGGCGCGCCCGACGGTCACCACCGGATCGTGCTCGGTGAGCAGCAGGCAGTCGCCGCGGGTGCCCAGACGGCGCTCCCGTACGCGCGCGGTCTGCAGCGCCAGGGCTTCCACATAGCCCGTGCGGCCGAGTAACTCGACGCAGAGCATGCCGGGGTCATGTGAGGGGGATGAGAGGGTGGGTTGAGCCTGGGGCAACCAATCGCCTCTTTGCGGTCAGATATGTACGGGTAGATCTTCCTTCTCCACGCCGCGGCGGGCCACCTCCCACCGCGGCACGCCGCAAGTGCAACCGCAAGACAAAGCCGGAGCCAGACCCGTGGAGGTCTGCTCCGGCTCTGTCGGCAACTTCCGGTGATCGGGGGGATCACCCACGGCGCACAGGGCCCGGGTAAGGGCGATCCCTGCCGGCCCCGACAACGCTGTGGTGACTTAAGGAGCGCTGTACCCCGGCTTGGTGCCGCCGAAGTCCACCGTGGTGAGCCCGCTGTACTTCTGCCATTTCACGTGCCCATCGAGGTACGTGCAGTTGAGCCCCTCGTTGTGGGCCTGGCGCAGGCGCGGAAAGAGGCTCTGATTGCCGGCTTCCTCTCCCCAGTCCCAGAGCCACACATTGGACGCTTCCGCGATGATGATCGTGCCCGCCACGCCGTTGGGAGCCGCATCTCCGATCCGGTCGATGCTCGTGGCGCCGTTGTTGGCCATGGCGCCGGAAGTCGGGTTCCACACCACCTGCCCGTAGGACAGTTGGCTGCCAACGCTGGGACAGACGTAGATCTGCGTGTTGTTGATGTAGGGATAGTAGTAGCTAAGCGCCTGCCAACTACCCTCGCCCTGGCGAGGCGTAACCAATGGTCCGGCCGCGTTGTAGCTTGCCCGGAGACGGCCGTCGTAGTCCTGGGCATACATCAGCATCGCCAGGCCGAGCTGTTTCATGTTGGACGAGCAGCTTGCCTGACGGGCCTTCTCCCGTGCTCTGGCGAACACCGGGAACAGAATGGCCGCCAGGATGGCAATGATCGCGATCACCACCAGCAACTCGATAAGCGTGAAACCCTTCCTCAAGTCTCGCACCTCCCGACATTAGGCTGGCCCCAGTTCCGGGGCGCGCATTCCCAACATGTTCAGTATACCACAATCTACGAACTCACGAAGGTAGCTTCAGGACAAGACAACGGCAACATGCGACGTGTTATATGGTAAATAGACATGATCGTCCCGAGTGACATGCATTACGGCCAGGCACCGCGCTCAGTAATGCCGCCGCACCTCCGAGTGGTACGCAGCGCCCACCGTCGCCGCATTGTCGCAAAGCCAGCGGCTCAGCAACGTGGAACAGCGGGGCGCCTCGGCCGATACGAGCAGGCCCGCCGTCAGTCCGGCCACTTCGTCGCGGGTGAGGACAACGTCCCGGACAAGGGCGCCCATCGCCAGGGAGCCCAGCCACATGAGCGTCGGAGGCACAGGTACGCGCAGGACCCGACGACCGAGAGCCTCTGCGATCGTGGCGACGAGGTCAAAGAACCCGAACCGTTCGGGCCCCACGGCGTCCCAGACCACATCCTCGGCGCCGCCGCCCGCCTCCACGGCCAACCTCGCCAGGTCCTCGACGAACACCGGCTGCAGCGGAGCCTCGCCCCACGGAACCGGAAACGCCGGAAACCTCCGCACCATCCAGGCAATGTTGTTGATCAGGATATCCTCGGGGCCGAAGATCACCGTGGGGCGGATGATGGCGTGACTGAGTCCGGAAGCCCGCACGAGCTGTTCGGCCTCGGCCTTCAGACGGAAGTAGGGGAGAGGGGAGTCCTCGGAGGGGTTGGTGATGCTCACGTGCACGATACGGCGCACTCCTGCGGCCTTCGCGGCGGCCAGCAGTGCCGCCGTGTCGGCCACGGCCCCCTCGAATGTGCGGCCCCTGTGGGGGAAGCGGATCCAGTAGGTGTTGTAGAGCGTGTCTGCTCCGGCAAGATGCTCCGCGAGCCTGTCGGGGGCGTCAAAGTCAAAGGGCCGCACCTCAACCGGCTCGCCGAAAGGGCTCTCGTGCTCGGGGCGCCCGGTGATCGTGCGGACCTTGCGCCCACGGGCCAGCAGTTCGCGGGCGATGTACCTGCCGGAGAAACCGAAGGCGCCGGTGACCACGTCCAGGTCCGTGTGAGTCATGGCTGTCTCCTTCCGCAATCGCGCGATGCCCTCCCCGGCGCCGGCCGCCGGTATCTGCCGTTGACCGCCGTCGGACGCGGCCAAGCGCCCTTTACTGGAGGCCCGAGACCAGCGTACTCGCGCCTCGGGACTGTCCCCGAGAAGGCGATGGGTGAGCCCAGCGCGAACACTGCTCCCCAACCCGGCAGGCAGGTGAAGCCATGACAAGTCTCAATGACCTGTGGACACTGGCGGCGACGGAACACGCGGGGCGGGTGGCCGTCATCCACGAGAAGCGCCCCTACACATACCGGGAGCTGGACCAACTGGTATCGGCCTTCGCGGGCAACCTGCGCTCGCGCCTGGGCGTGCGGCCCGGCGAGCGCGTGGCTCTGGCGATGCAAAACTGCCTGCACTCCATCGTGTGCTATCTCGGAGCCATTCGCGCCGGCGCCGTGGCGCTGCCGATTAACATCCGCCTGAAGGCTCAGGAGATGCAGTTCATCCTCGATGACGCCGGGGCCTCCGTGCTGGTCGTGCACCGCGGCGTCTGGGACACGGTGCGACAGGCCGTGGAGGGGCTCGAAGCACTGCGGGCCGTGGTGGGCATCGACGTTGATGGGGCGGACGCGATCCCGGTTGACGACCTGCTGCGTCCCTGCGAGCCGTGCGCACCTCACCCGGCCGGTCCGGAAGACGTGGCGGCGATCATCTACACCTCGGGTACCACCGGCCTGCCCAAGGGCGCCATGATCACCCACGGCAACGTGCTGTTCAACGTGCAATCGACCATCGCCGGGCACGGCTTCGTGGAGGACGATGTCCATATCCTGGTGGTGCCCCTGTTTCACGTCACGGGCCTCAATACGATCATGCCCACCGCGTTCCACCGGGGGGCGAGGCTGGTGGTGACGGCGCGCACCGCGCCCTCGGAGATCCTCGCTCTGGTGCAGGAGCACCGTGCGCGCACGTTCTTCGCCGTGCCCACGACCATGATTCTGCTCCTGCAGACCCCGGGGATCGAGAGGTTCGACGTGTCCAGTCTGCGCCTTGTCGCCTACTCCGGGGCGCCGATGCCGGTGCGCTCCATCCGGCAGCTTCGCGACGTGTTTCCGCAGGCACGGCTGCACAACTTCTTCGGGCTCACGGAGACCACCTCGGTGACGACGGTGCTTCCCGACGAGCAGGCCCTGGAGCGGCCGGAGTCCATCGGGACGGCGGTGCCGGGGCTGGAGCTGAAGGTGGTGGACGACGCGGGCAGGCCGCTTCCCCCGGGGGAGGTGGGGGAGCTGCTGGTCAAGGGGCCCGGCGTGGTCAAGGGCTACTACAACCGGCCCCAGGCCACCGCGGAGGCGATTGTGGATGGCTGGCTACATACCGGCGACACGGCCTTCATCGACGAGGAGGGCTTTGTCTTCCTACAGGGGCGCAAGAAGGAGATGATCATCGTCGGTGGGGAGAACGTGTACCCTGTGGAGGTGGAGAACGTGCTCACCGGCCACCCGGACGTGGCGGAGGTCGCGGCCATCGGCAAGCCGCACGCGGTGTTCGGCGAGGTGGTCAAGGCGGTGGTCGTGCTACGACCGGGGGCCGGCGCCACGGAGCGCGACCTCAAGCGCCATTGCGCCGAGCGGCTCGCCGGCTACAAGGTCCCGCAGGTCTTCGAGTTCCGCGACGCTTTGCCCCGGAACCCCTCGGGCAAGGTGGTCAAGCGCCTGCTGACTCAGCAGGAGGCGTGACGGCGTCCGGCCCACGGTGGCGTGCATCGGCCGGGCGGGAGCCGATGTTTCACTGAAGCTTGGGGGGGCAGAAGGAATCGCGCATCGATCCGGGGAATAGGCAGCGGGCCATACCCGTGCCGGGCCCCGGCGAACCGGGGCGCGGCACTTCTGTGCTTCCAGGCCGAGGGGCGGATGGGTGCGGCGGGCTCGGGCCGCGGAGACCGAAGAAGGAGACACTAAGACGACTTGAAACACGAACCTGCGTCGGCGATTACTCCCCAGACCAACCAGTCGGATCTCACCGCATCCCCGGATCACGACCAGCAACCGCGGCAGTGGGTGACCCCCCGCTCGGTGGTCATCGCTCTGATCCTCACGATTCTCAGCGGGTTTTGGGTCAAGCAGTCTGAGATCGTGGCTCTGGCCTGCCAGGGCACCGAGGCCGTGCCGTCGATTCCCGGGGTCGGAGCGCTCATCTTCCTCATCCTGCTCAACGGCGCGCTGCGCAGGCAGAAGCTGATCCGGCCGCTCACGACCACCGAGCTGATCACGATCTTCCTGTTCGTGACGGTGGCCACGTTCATGTTCGCCTGTGGCATCGGCCGGTTTCTCATCGCGTGCCTGACGGCCCCGTTCTACTACACCAGCCCCGACGCCCCGCTGGAGGAGCTCGCTCAGTTCATACCGGCCTGGATGGCACCGGCGGATGCCGCGGTACACAAGTGGGTCTACGAGAGCTCGCCTACGGGCCACGTGCCCTGGGACGCGTGGAGGTGGCCGATCGTGTCCTGGGTTGGCTTCCTCACGGTTTTCGGCGGGACGCTGACGTGCCTGATGGTGCTTTTCAACGATCCGTGGGTGCACGACGAGCGCCTGGTGTTCCCTCTGGTGCGCCTACCCCTGCAGATGATCGATCCGGAGTACTCAGACACGCCGTTCTTCCGGACAAAGGCCGCCTGGATCGGGATCGGGATCGCGCTGGTTCTCAACGCCATCAACATCGTGCGCGGGGTCTTCTTCGGAGGCCCCAGCGGGGGAATGACCTTCGACCTGGGGACGGCGCTGACGGGGGCGCCCTGGGACGCCTTGCGCCCTCTGGTGCTCCATTTCCGGCCGGAGCTGGTGGGGCTGGGCTATCTGATCTCCACCGAGCTATCCTTCTCGATCTGGTTCTTCTACCTGTTCAACAAGATGCAGGCGGTGACCATGTCCATGGTCGGCTACCGTGTGTCCGGAATGCCCTTCGAGCAGGAACAGGGCATCGGGGCGTACATCGTGTTGGCCGTGATCCTGTTTTGGAAGGCGCGAGTGCCCTTCAAGCAGGCGATGCTGTCGATACTGCGCCTGACCAGGCCGGGGGATGAACCGGCGCCGGCCGTGAACCAGTGGGCCCTCATCGGGTCTCTGGTGGGGTTCCTGGCGGTGATCCTGTTTGCCCGAGCCGCCGGCATGGCCCTGTGGCTGGCGGTGCTGTACTTCGCGATCCTCGTCTCCGTGGCCGTCGTGTATGCCCGGCTGCGGGCCGAGACGGGGGTGCCTCTGGTGTGGGCCTTCCCCTATGGCCAACAGCACAAGGTCATCAAGTACTTCACCAACTCGCAGACCATCGTGGGCCTCGGCCCCGAATACCGCTCCGCCACCATCTTCTCGCTGTTCGTGTTCCTCTCCAGAGGCTTCTTTCCGGCGGTATCGGGGTACGGCATCGAGGGACTGACGCTGGGGCATGGCGCCGGCCTGCGCAAGAGCGCCGTGCTCAACCTCCTGGTGGGAGCCATCGCCGTGGGATCGCTGGCGTCCTTCTGGTTCCATCTGACGCCGTACTACGAGGAGGGGGCCGTAGGGCTCCGTGGCGGTCTGTGGGGCGCGGCCAACGCCCGGGCGGAGTATGCCGCGGTGTGGAAGGCCACGCAGATGCCGGTGGCGCCGGAGGCCCCGCGGATCATCGCCACCCTGTCGGGTGGGGCCTTCCTGGGGCTGCTGACCGTCATCCGGGCCATGTTCTTCGGCTCGCCTTTGCACCCTCTGGGCTACGCCATGGCCTGCTCTTACGGCAGCCTGCTGTGGGGCTCGTTCTTCCTGGTCTGGCTCGCCAAGTCGGTCCTGCTCCGCTACGGCGGGCACAAGGCCTATCTCAACGCCCTGCCCGGGTTCCTGGGCTTCGCTCTGGGGCACTTCGTGGTGGCGGGCGCGATCTGGGGCTCACTGGGCGCCGCGCTGGGAGGTCCCTTCCTGCGCTACGGGGTGTGGTTTGGGTAGATCGGCGGGGGGCGTCTCCTGCGAAGCCGCCCCTGCAGGCCGGGGATCTGGCCCCGCCATCGCCCACGGGCGATGGCGGGGGGGGCGGCGTTCCTCCAAAGGCGGCCGGCGACGCGGAAGATCGGCTCAGGGTCGCGCCTTCGCGGGCGCGACCAACTTGAGCATCTGGGGCTCCACCGTGCAGCGAAGCGGGGTGGTCCCCAGGACCTCACCATCCACCTGCCACGGCGCCGGCGGCTCGCATCGCACGAGGACCTCGCGTCCCCGGAAGACGTCCATATGGGGCTGGCTGCGGGCGGGCTCTCCGGCGAAGAAGACCGCATTGGCCTCGCGCTGCAGCTCATCGCGGCGACAGTCGCGCAGGATGACGATGTCCAGCTCCCCGTCATCCTCGCGGGCCTCGGGGACGAGCCGCACGCGCCAGGCGTATTGCGCCGTATTGCAGATGAAGACGGCCCACATCCGGCCGTCCAGCGTGCGCCCGTCGATGGTCGCCCGATACGGCCAGGGACGCAGCCAGGCAAGCGTCTCCATGAACTGCCCGACGAAAGCCAGCTTCCCCAGCCACGACTTCCACATGCTGTCGGTGTCCGCCGCCACCTGAGCATCCAGGCCGCAGCCGGCCATGGTCACGAAGTGCCGGCCGTTCGCGCAGCCCAGGTCGATCGTGCGCAGGGCCCCCTCGGCGATCAGCCGGCACGCCGCCTCCAGGTCCCCCGCCGGAAGGCCCAGATAGCTTCCCAGCACGTTCCCGGTACCCAGCGGGATCAGGCCCAGGGCGGTGTCGCTCCCCGCCAGGCCGTTGACCACCTCATTGACGGTGCCGTCGCCTCCCGCGGCGACAACAAGGTCGTAACCCTGGGTGGCCGCGCGCCGTGCCATGTGCTGCGCCTCACCCGGCCCGCCGGTGATCAGCAGATCCGCTTCGATGCCGTGCCCTGCCAGGCACCGCTGCGCTTGGCCGGGAAGGTCGGGTTGAGAGGACACCTGCCGGGCTCCGGGATTGGCGATGAACAGGGCTCGTGGGAAAGCGGACATGCCGGACGACAACCTCCGAGTATCGATGCGCCGATGGGCGACAGCGAGCCGGTCTGCCCTCCGCGGCGATATGGGGGGGGCAGGCAGGCACGGACCCCGACCGGCGTGAGAAGCCGCTACCGAATCGTCCAGAAGCGCACCGTACCATCGCTGCAGGCCACTCGCAAGACCCGGTCGTCATCGGCGAAGGACAGGGCCTTGACGCAGGCCCCGGCACCGGACAGCCGGTGGTAGCGCGAGCCCGTCTTGGTGTGCCACACCAGGACGTCGCCGCGGAGGTCGCCGCTGGCCAGGAAACGCCCGTCGGCGGAGTATTCCAGGCAGTAGACAGGGTCCGTGTGCCCCGTGAGCTTGCGGGGGGCGGCGGTCTCCCAGGCGGTCCAGAGGTAGACGACGCGGTCCATACCGCCTCCGGCCACGTGGTAACCGTCCGGGGAGCAGGCCAGGGCGTTAATCCCGACCGCGGGCCCCTGAACCGTGAAGGTCCGGCCTTCCCTGCGGAAATCCCAGATCACGACCTTCCCCAGCGTCCCCGCACTCACCACCGCCATGCCTCCCTCGGTCCAGGCGACGGAGGTGACTCTGTGGCCGGTGACGCTGAGCGAGCGCACCGGCTCCTGGGTCGCTGCATCCCAGACCGCGACTGTGCCGTCGGTGTAGCCCGCGGCCAGCAGGCCACCGTCGGGGGAGAAGCGCAGGGCCATCGCGCTGCCCCTCGGAACGGGGATGTTCCCCAGCGGAGCTCTGCTCTCCGCCTGCCACAACACGATGAGCCCATCCATGCTCCCCGCGGCGAGGGTGGAGCCGTCGGGAGAGAAGGCCAGCGAGACGCGGGGGGAGTCCGTCCCCTCGCGCAGCCACACCCCGCGGCCGTTCCTGAGTTCCCATTGCACCACCTGGGTGGCGTCGGTCCCCGCCAGCCGCGCGGACGTGGGTGAGAAGGCCATGGCATGGACCTGCGTGCTGGTCGCGGCGAGGCGCAGCCCCCTGCGGCACCGGTCGCGGAACACGGCCTCCAGTACCACCACCACCGTCAGCGTCGCGAGAGCCGCGACGCCCGCCGCCTGTCCGTGGGAGAACGCCGACATGGTGAATAGCAAGACGACGATGATCGCGAGGACCTGCTCCCAGCCCAGCAGCGCGCTCCACAGCCGGTCGATGGCCAGGGCCGGTGCGCGCAGAAGCCCCAGCGGCGCGGGCAGTTGGGCGGCCCTCTGGGCTTGCCCCGCCGCGGGCGGCCTCGGCGGTACCGTCGGTGGAGGAGAGGACGGCGTCGGCTGTGGGGTGGCGGGGGGGGCTGCGGTGCCGGCCGGGACCTCGACGGCCGGCCGCGACGTCTCCAGTTCGGCCCTGGAAGGGAAGGGGTCCAGGCCGCCGAAAAGCGCGGCGCGGGCGCACCACGGGCATTGCCCGAGATGCCGACCGTGGCGATGCTGCGGGTTGAGCGCACAGGTGGTGAGGCGGTCTTCCGCCGCCGCCAGCGCGGAATGCCACGTCTCGGCATCCGGGCGCGCAGACGGGTCCTCGAAGCCGTCCTCGAAGCAGCGCAAGAACAGCGCACGCAGCTCCGGGTCGATGATCTCGAAGGCCGGGGCGGTGGGCACCGGATGATTGGGGCCGGTCCGCCGCTGTCCGTACGGGAAGTGCCCGGCGACGATATTGGCCTCGTAAGAAGGCGGCTCGCCCTCTCCTGTGTACAAGCCGGAGAACGGATGCGTCCCCTCCATGAGAAGACGGAAGATGACCACCCCGAGACCGAACAGGTCGTGCTCCGCGAGTCGGTCGACCTCGCTGAAATGCACGCCCTGTAGTTCCGGAGGGGTGAACTCCGGCTTGCCCACGTGCGAGCGGAAGACTCGTCTCGTGAGCGGATCCGTCACCTGGAATGAGTCCGTGTCCACCAGCGTGACCAGCGCGTTCCCGGCCACGCGGATGTTGGACTCGTTGACATCGCCGATCGCGTAGCCCCGGATGTGCACGGCGTGCACGGCCACCGCGATATTCCTCGCCGTGCGGTGCAGATACAGGTAGGAGAACAGCGGACAGACCCGCCGGCGGGTGCCGGGGCTGTAGTAGTCCATGACCGCCGGCATCTCGTGCACCCGCGGGATGAGGGCGCCGACGATCTCGTTGCCACGCAGAGGGTCACCCAGAAGCTCCACGGGCCAGGCGATGGACACGTGGCCCTGCGGCGCGGTGGGGTCCGTCGGCGGGTTGTCCACCATGACCTGCAGCTTGTGGGCGCGCTCCTCCGATGGCCTGTGGTAGACCTTGGCCACGAGGTCTGGGGCCTCAGCCAGGGCATACACCCTGGCCTCGCCGCCGGAGCCCAGCAGGAGGCTCTCGTCTGTCCTGACGCTGCCGGCTCCGGGCAGGCGTGTGAGTTCCACAGCGCACTACTCCGTGAGGGCTGCCAGTAGCAGGGTGAGGTCGTCGTCGCTACGCTGGGAGATCCTCGGTGAGGTCAGAAAGCCCGCCAGTTGACGCCGGGCCGCCTCGGGATCGGTGAAGGACCCGGCAAAACGGAACAGAGGCGCGAAGAACGGCGGATGCGGGGTGCCGTCGGGCATCTTCATCGCCAGCATCTGCAGGCCGTCAGAGAAGGCGCACAGGTAGGCGGCCCGGCCATGCCACACGCGAAGCTGAGCGCCCTCGAGCCCCCCCGGGGAGACGATGAACACCGTCTCGTTGGCGTACTCACCGCTCTGGGGCACTGTGAGAGCGGTGGGTGTGCCGGCCGCATCGCCGAGGATCACCGCACCATCGCCCACCTGGGCCGCGGCCACCAGATCGGGGGTCGCGACCAGGACGATGAGCGTGCTCGCCAGGTCCGCCGGCGACACCCTGCGCCGTGCCGCCTCGGCCCGCACGGCATCTTGGGCCTCGCGCAGGGATCGCTCCAGAGCCAGCCGCCACTGCAGGTCCGTCTGTGGCAGCGGATGCAGAGGCAGACGCTGCACGGCGGTCTCGGCGGCAAGCGCGGCGCCCACGTCTGCATGGGGAGCGGAGCCGGCGCCGTCGGCGATGGCGGCGAGCAGGTACCCCTCCGGGGTAACCCACCAGGAGTGGGCATCCTGGCACGCCGTGCCGTTGCGCTCGTGTCCCTTGCCCCTGACCGAAGCTCCCACCGCCCGCCACCGGGCCGCCGAGCTTCGACCCGCCGCCGGCTCGCGCGACCCCTCTGCCTCGTCGATCCGCATCACACTACCGCCCATCCGTCCGGCGAGGGAAGCGGCACCATGTCCTCGCCCACATTGGAGTGAGAGATGCGCCCCATGCTGCTTGAGAGCCACATGAACATCGAGCTGAAGTTCAGCCCCACCAGTTGCACCGGCTCGCGAACCACCATGCGCCGCAGCTTGTCCATGTTGGCGTGCTCCACCCCCACGGCGAAGAAGGCCACGTGGCGGTGCTTCTCCGCCTCGTCAATCCGGTCCACCGCCCGCTGGACCTCTCCCGGCGGATTGCCCTGCGGCTCGCCGTCGGTGATGAGGAATGCCCACGGACGGTAGTAGGCGATGCCGTTCTGGCGGTACGTGTGCTTCCGCGCCTCCAGCATGTCCAGGGCCCTGTTGACGGCCACCCCCGTCAGCGTCCTTCCACGGGCCTGCAGCGTGGGCGGCCGGAACTTGTCCACGGTCACGAAGTCCTGTACCACGGTGACCTGGCTGTCGAAGGTGATGATGGCCACCTCCACCCGTCGTGCCGCCAGGGGGTCCTGCGCCACCGACTCCCGGAAGGTTCTCAGCCCCTCGTTCAGTGCCGCGATCGGGCGCCCGGCCATGGACCCGGATGTGTCCAGCAGGAGCACGCACGCGCAGCGTGGCTCGGGGTTCTCGGCGAACTCCACTGCATCCGCGAGGCTGGGGGGCTGAACCGCGGACTGCGGCGCGGCCGGGCCGACGTCGTCCCCGTCGGGCATCAGAGGGGGGCCGAGGTCATCGTCGGCAATCTCGGGCCGCTGTGGCGCGGAGTGATCGCCGCCTTCCCCGCGCCGTCTCTGCCTCTGCAGGAACTGGTCGTCGAATCCGAATCTCGGCTTGTCGGCCATCGGGAACTCGTCCTCTTCATGCGGTCTGCAAGGAGCAGGCACGCTTCTTGGCATTGCTTTTCGTCTTCCGAAGGCAAATGCCCTTCGTCCCACGTGCTCACCCCATGCTCATGGGTTCTGTAGGCGCCGAGGACCCGGGCGCTAGACGTCCGGCCGACAAGCCGGTTCTGCCGTCAATATGTCATCCTGAGGCTCGGTGTCGTGCAGCAGTGCGGTTGTCATCCTGAGCGTCCATCCCGCGCAGCAGTGCGGTTGTCATCCTGAGCGTCCATCTCGCGTAGCGAGATAGCGAAGGATCTCTTCCCGGCCCTTGGAGATTCCTCGGGCTGC
>CAZXDD010000059.1:11167-20575 GCA_964639415.1 uncultured Armatimonadia bacterium | reverse complement strand
GACGGCGGGATGACGGCGGGATGACGGCGGGATGACGGCGGGATAGAGGCGGGATGACGGCGGGATAGAGGCGGGATAGAGGCGGGATGACGGCGGGATAACGGCGGGGCGCAGACACCGCGCGGTCGGCCGCTACTGGGCCCCGCCAGGACGGCACGACCGCGCCGCCCGACGCCTGTCCCGGCGCACATGGACCCGCAACCTTCCTACCTCGCCCGCCGCGGCACTCGGAGCACGCACGCCTCCTGGGCCGCCAGGGACTTGGGCAGCCCGGCGAGCGGTCTGACCTCCGCGTCTGGGCCGATCGCCCGGCCCTCGGCCGCCGCCACATCCCATACTCCATCGTCCACCGCCGGCTCCAGCTCCGCCGTTCCCTCCGTCCAGTTGGTGCACAGCAAGATCAGGTCCCCGGCGGCATTGCGCGCCCGGACAACCTCCACATCGTCGGCGAAGGCCGGCGGCGGACCGTCATAGGTCACCCTCGCCGAGGCGATGGAGGCCTGCACCCGCGACAGCTCCTCGTACAGCGCGCTGAGGAGCCGGTCGTGGGCCCCGGAGAGCTTCGGCGGGTACACCCGCTGCAGACGGCCCTTGATCTCGTTGTCGTAGCTTTCGGGCAGGCCGATGCCGAACTCCCCCGCCATGAAGGTGACGCTGCCCTCACCGAAGCCGCGATAGACTACGGCGGGGACGCCGTTCACCTCGGCCCACGACGTGGCATCGTCGGCAAGCTGCACGTGGGCGTAGACCGAGAACTGCCCGCCCTCCCCCCAGACGACGGGCTCCTTGGTCTCGGCGCTCAGCAGGCTGCCGGCCTGCTCGCCCGCAGGCGCCTGCCGCAGCCCGAGGAGGTCCAGCAGGGCCGCACGCTCCCTGGGAGCCCCCTCCTCATCCACCGTCCCCACCTCCGAGATCACCACCAACTGCTTGCCCGAGGCCACCAGTTGGCGCAGCATGGCGGCCTGCTCATCGGAGATGGCGAAGGCGAAGGGGACGACGATAACGGGGTAGTCGGCCAGTTGCTCCTCTTCCACCGCCTCCAGATAGTACAGGTCGACCGGCATATTGCGGCGCAGGCAGTGCATGAGCACCTCCACCTGCGCCCGCGAAGCATACCTGGCGTCCTTGCCGGCATGGGTCAACACGGGGCTTGGGTCGCCCTCGCTGTAGACCCGCCACCAGTCCTCCGAGGCGCGGGAGTGCAGCAGGGCGATTCGCTTCTCCGGCTGCAGGCCGGAAAGCCACGGGTCCACCTGCTCAAGGAGCCCGTAGGTGCCCTTCACAAGCGCGTAGGACTTCTCCGGCTCGGCGGCGGCTCCGGTGCCCGTGATATGCGAATAATGCCACCAGGCAAGTTCCTTCGCCCCGTGAAACACCGCGGAAAGCGCGGAACCGTACACCTCCACCGGGTCCAGCTCGCGAAACTCCTGCCGCAGCCGCGAGGCCTCCAGCACGATGCCGCATTGTCGCTTCGGGTGGGCCCCGCTGAGACGCTCGGCGGTCTCCGTCACATACCAGTGGGTGGAGTCACCCAGGTAGTTGTGAAGCTCGATATAGGGGTCCGTCGTGAGGAAGTCGATCTGTGTGCCGTAGCCCACCTGGTCCCACGCCACGCCGACGCTCCACCAGCGGTCGGAGCACACGGGCGAGACGCAGATCAGCGAGTCCGCCCGGCAGTCGGGGTTGGCGTGCTTGACCGCCTCGGCGGAGCGCCGGAGCCAGTCGGTGGTCGTCTGGTAGCGGAAGCCGATGTACTGCCGCCAGGCCTCGCTCTGATCGGGGGTCTTGAGGTCCGGCAGGTCTTTGCCATAGCGCTCGCGGAACAGGCGGCGGCAGTCGGGGCAGTCGCAGTAGTTGGGCAGGTTCTCGTAGAAGGCGCGTACCGCCTCGTCGCGGCTCTTGCTCATCCCCTCCTTGAGGCCGCTGTTGTGGTAGTTGTACTCATCGGGGGTGAGCGAGATACCCGCCAGGTCACTGCGCGCCAGATCGCCCAGCACGCTCACCCAGTTGTCGCCCCATTTGGAGTTGGGGCAGTAGTAGGCCGGGAACCTCGGGTCATCGACGCCGCCGAAGGGCTGGCTCAGCGAGCCCGGGGTCGCCCAGACGCCGATGCCTACAGTGGCCATCGCCTCGAGAAACTCCGCCAGCGGGCTGTCACCCTCGTAGCGTTTGTCCAGCAGCTCGGAGTCCCACAGCGGGGCGTTGGGCGACAGGTAGATGTGCATCGCGTTGGCGTTGAGGTCGTGGTACCGCTCGACGAGGGCTTCGCGTGCGCCCACGTCCACACGGTCATCGGCCTCGAACCCCGCATTGCGCAACAGGTTTGGTCCGTCGACCTCACCGAAGAAGAGATCGTCGAACCACACGAGGCCGGGCTTCTCGCGGATGAAGGCGTGGAAGGAGGCCGCGGCCACGGGCTTCTCCGGGTTGATGACGGTCTCGGAGAACTGCCAGTCGTGGGTGCCCGGCTGGAAGGTGGCGAGCTGCATCGCCCACGGGGTGCCGTCGGAGTAGGTGAGGTCCACATACAGCGAGTATTGCCAGTCGCGCTCGCCGGCGACGTCCAGGGCCTTGCTCCAGCCGGCGATTCTCAGCGGCCCGGCCTCGGTCTGGCCGACCTGGACCCTCTGGCTCATCCCACAGCCGCTGCCCGCCGCCCCGCCGCGGTTGTCGCAGCGCAGTGAGAAGCCGCCCCCGTGTCTCTCATCGGCGACGAACTCCCCCGCGGAACGAAAAGCCACCCAGACGGTGCTGCTCATGGCGGCGCCCGGGTGGCAGTAGACGCCTCTTGTGATGTTGGATTGCGGCTGGAAGCAGTGGCCGACGACCGCCATCGACAGCGCAGCAAGCACGGGCAGAGCGTGGCACATGGCAGGCACCCCCCGAGATGGTTCGGCCCGGCACTTCGGGGGAACTGTTCGCCTCCACGATGCGGCAGCCCTGCAGGACCGGGCGTCGGTGGAACGCCACGGCGCACAGGGCGCCGACGGCATCGGCGCGGCAGTTGGCGCCCGGGGCAGATCCCCGACGCATAGCCACCGTGCCCGCGGGTCTCCAGGCCCGCAAGAAGTGGCGCCGGCCAACGGCTTGGTCACGGCCCCTGAACCGGCCTAAGTCGCCGGGAAGTGCGCCCGTGCAGGCACTAGTCCCGCGGGGGCCACACGGGAGCCGTCAGTCCCGGAGGACTCTTGGCGGGCTCCCGATGCCGACTGGCGATGACGGGACGTGCGGTCTCTTCAGCAACCGGCGATGAGAACGGTACCCGGCACACGAGTACGGCGCGGATGTCGGACTCTGAGACCCGGTAGGTCTCGCTGACTTCGGTGTTGTCGCCGGAGATGAATATCGTGCCGTCCCAGGAGTACAGAACGCGCTTGACGACGAGGTCGTGCTCACCGACGTCGGCGACGACGACGCTTCCCAGGCGCCACGGCACACGAGCGAACGCCGCCTGCTCCCCGTGACGGAAGGTGGGCTCCATCGACTGCCCGTCAATCTGCACGAGACAGAACAAGGGCGTCTGGCTGTTGAGTGAGGCCAGGTGCAGCCCGGCCAACAGGCCGAGAGCGATGACCGGGACCCGGGTCACGGCAAGCAGGGCGCGCAGCGCCCGCAGGGGAAGCGCGGAGGCGTTGAGACGGGGCGCAGCGGCGGCCGCGCAGGGCGAGGGTTGGTCGACTGTCTGTGCGACTCCGGACACCATCTCCAGGCTTTGGGCTCTCATGACCTGCTGTACCCCCACCGGGACGGCGGCGTGCCCTCGAGGGGCACTCGTCCCGGTTGCGTATCCTGTTTCCCACTCTTCCGAGCCCTCGCCTATCCGCGAGAGATCGTCCGGTCGGCGTATCCGCCGACAACGGCCCGGCGCCGGAGCCCGACGGGGCTCGCGATCACCTCTGAGTGGGGTGCGTCAGACGACCAATGGATGCAGGATGATTGCCGTCCTCGGCGATGATGGTGCCGCGGACAGTGGGGACAGAGCCTCGATGAGGAGCATCGCGGTTCCCCGTCCCGACGACAGGTGCACCCCCCGGAGCGCGCGGCGTCGCTTCCGTCGACGCCACCGCCTTGTCTGCTATCGGCACGAGCGGGCCGGAGTTAAGGCTTTCGCGGAGGGATTGGGGAGCCCATAGGAGAAGAAGTCAGTCGCCGTCAGCACGCACGACCTCGCCCGGCAACCAGCATCGAGCCATAAGAAGGAGACACCCATGCGCACCATCATCACACTAGCCATCGCCGGCTGCCTGTGCGCCCCGCTGTGGGCCCAGCCGCTGTTTGACTACATCGCCGCGCCCGACGCCTGCTTCGCGTGGCAGAAGACCACGGATTCGGCCACCAACGACGGCGGGGCGCTAACGCGCCTTGAGATGACCTCACAGGTCTGGCAGGGGATCACCTGGAAACACCGCATCGCCGTCGCCCGCCCCCAGGTCTGCCAGCACCCACAGACCTGCCTGCTGTTCATCACCGGAGGCGACCCGGTCGGGCAGGAGTTCGTGCTGGCGATGATGGTCGCCAATCAGGTGGGGCTGCCCGTGGCCGTCCTGGGCGATATTCCCAATCAGCCGCTATTCGACGGTCTGCGCGAAGACGCCCTGATCTCCTACACCTTCAACAAGGTACTGGAGACCGGAGACACCACGTGGCCCGCGCTCTACCCGATGACCAAGGCGGCCGTGCGGGCGATGGATGCCCTGCAGCAGATGTCACAGCAGGAGTGGGAAGACGCGATCGAGACCTTCGTGATCGGCGGCGCCTCCAAACGCGGGTGGACCACCTGGTTCACGGGACAGGTGGATGAGCGGGTGATCGGCATCGTGCCCATGGTCTACGACAACCTGAATCTGGCGGCGCAGATGCAGCACCAGATCCGTCAGTGGGGCGCCTACAGTCCGCAGATCGATGACTACACCTCCAAGGGGCTGCCGGACTTCATCGGGAGCGAGGCGGGCCGGCGCCTGGCGGACATGGTGGACCCCTACACGTACCGCGACCGGGCCACCATGCCCAAGCTCATCGTGGCCGGCACCAATGATCCCTATTGGCCGCTGGGAGCGGCCAATGACTACTTCGCCGACCTCGTCGGCCCCAAGCACCTGCTGTATGCCCCCAATTCCGGGCACGGGCTGGATGACCGCGTCCGAGTGATCCAGGGCGTCGCGGCGTTCGCGGCCTGGCGCGTGGGTGAGATACAGTTCCCACAGTTGCGGTGGGAGCTTCAGGGCGGCGAGGACGGTGCCGGGCGCATCGTGGCCCACAGCGAGCCGGCACCGGAACGGGTGCTACTGTGGACGGCCAAGTCCGACACCGGCGACTTCCGCCCCAGCAAGTGGGTGAGTGAGGAGCTGGAGGCGCAGGACGGCAGGTACGGGTGCACGGTGCAGGCCGCCGAGGGGAGCTTCGCCGCCGCCTACCTCGAGTTCGACTACCAGCTCGGCGACTATCCGCTCCCCCTGTGCACCCAGATGCAGGTGGTGGGACCCTATCCCGTCGAGGACAGGCGCTGAGAGGTTGGACATCGGCGATCACAGGAACGGGAGACGACATCATTGAGCGACCCACTCCGCATAGTGCTGATCGGTGCCGGGGGCTTCAACCGCCACAATCATGCCCCCACCATGCAGCTTCTGGCTCAGGGCCCCGAGCCCGAGCTTCGTCTGGAGGCCGTCTGCGACCTGGATGAAGGGCGCGCTCGGGCCTTCTGCGACGACTTCGGTTTCAGGAGAGCCTATACCGATCTGGACCGCATGATCGATGAGGTGGAGCCGGAGGCCATCTACAGCCTGGTGCAGCCCGGCGCCACCGCAGAGGTCGTGGCTCGAGTCATCCCCCGCGGACTGCCGGTGTTCACCGAAAAGCCCCCCGGGGTATCCATCGCCCAGGCCCGGCGTCTGGCGAAGCTGGCACAGGAGCACGGGATCATCAGCTACGTGGCCTTCAACCGCCGGCGGGCACCGGGCCTGGAGCGCCTGAAAGGCTGGTGCCTCCAGAACGCGCCCGTGCGTCATATCGCGGCCCAGATGCTGCGCAATCGGCGCCGGGAAACCGAGTTCGGCATCGGCACGGCCATTCATCCGCTGGACTGCCTGCGCTTCCTGGGCGGTGAGGTGGACGGCGTCGAGACGCTTGCAGTACCCTACCCCGAGCCCCCGGCCAGGGACTTCCTGGTCAGGCTCCACTTCTGCTCCGGAACCATTGCCGATCTGGCCGTGTTGGTCGACTGTGGCCTGCTGCGCGAGCACTATCTGGCAACGGCCGAGTGCGCGGCGATGGAAGCCACCCTCGGTGCCGGGTACAGCTCGGACTTCGTGTCTCCGCGCGAGACGGCCTACGCGGACAACGCAGTGGCGTCCGACACTCCGGCGGAGGAAGACCGCCTGCTCGCCGGGGGCTTCCTGGGCGAGCACCGGGCCTTCATCGCCGCGGTCCGCTCGGGGCAGATGCCGGATTGCTGCCTGCAGGATGCACAGCACTCGCTGGAGCTGGCCGTGGCCGTGTTCGAGGGCTACAGCGGCGCGCTCGTGGACTTTTGCCCTTCGGCGGCATGTCCGTACGCGTAGGGCCCCGGAGACGCCGCGGCGGTCTTCCGGCCGCCCGGCGAGCTTGCGGGCAGGCGCACCAACCACGGTAGACATCATCTTCGGGAGGCATGGATGAGCCACGCCCTGCTGGGCCTGCACGCCGTTGCGCCGTCAACGGTCGTCGCGGGCGAGCGATTCGAGGTCAAGATCAAGGCCCTCGGCGAGCCCGACTACGTAGGCACCAGCGTCAGCGCCCGGTTCCCACGGCTTGCCGGGCCCTTCAATCAGTCGCCCCGCGGCATCCGCTACCTGGACAACGGCCTCGAGCGCTGGCGAGGCGAGCTGCTCTTCGACGGTGGTCCGGCGCTGGAGGGCCCGGCCCACATTAGTTGCCGCAGTCTGTCCGGCGCCTTTGCCGACGATGCTCGGGCCATCGGGGCGGTGACCGGCTTCGCCTTCACCCGTCCGGGGATCTACACCATCTGCGTCACGGACCCCGCCACCGGGCTGGAAGCGATGACCAACGCCATTGAGGTGCACCCCGCCGCCCCCGAGCACCGCCTCTTCTGGGGCGATCTGCACAGCCAGACCTACTTCAGCGACGGGCTCCGTATCCCCGAGGAGCTGTACCACTTCGCCCGCTACGAGAGCTTCCTGGACGTCTTCGCCGTCTCCGACCACTCGGAGTACCTCACCGAGGCGATGTGGCGGTACTTCACTCAGGTGACGAATGCGTCCTACGAGCCCGGACGCTTCGTGACCTTCAACGGGTTCGAGTGGACCAACTCCGCACTGGGGCACCGCAATGTCTACTACTCCGGGGCGGGTGGTCCCATCCTGCGGCACACCGACGCCACCGGAGACAGCCTGCAGCGTCTGTACTCCGCGGCCCGGCAACACGGAGCCCTGGTCATCCCCCACCACAGCGCCAACGCCGATATGGGTGTGGACTGGAGCGAGCCCCACGACGCCGAGCACGTCCGCCTGGTGGAGATCTACTCCATCTGGGGCAACAGCGAGCGCCCGGCGGCCGACGGCAACAGCCGCCCCATCCGCAACCACGGCGGGGAGCAGATAGGCCGGCATGTGCTGGACGCGCTGGATCGCGGCTACCGCCTGGGGTTCATCGGCGGCGGAGACATCCACGACGGTCGCCCCGGCGATGAGCTCCACCACTATCAGAGCAAGCCCGAAGGCTACAAGAACCTGTGGAGACAGGGCTTGATGGGTGTGTGGGCCCGGGACCTCACCCGGGAGGCCGTCTGGGAGGCACTGTGGAACCGCCGGGTGTATGCCACCACCAATGTGCGCGTCATCCTGCGTTTCGAGGTCTGCCAACGGCCGATGGGCCACGTGATCGCGGCCGGAGCGCGGCGCCCGATCCATGTGTACGTTGCCAGTGAAGAGCCCATCGCGCGGGTGGAGATCATCCGCAATGGCCGCGACGCCCACGTGCTGCATCCCATGGAATACGAGGTGGATTGGGCGCTGGAGGACAACACCACCGAGGCGGCGTACTACTACGTCCGCGTCACCCGCAGTGATGGCGAGATGGCCTGGTCCAGTCCGGTGTGGGTAGTACCCAAAGGCGCAAGACGTGGCTGAGCGGGCGGCGGGCCGCCGGCTCCCGTGCCTGCGCGGGGCTCTGACCCGCACACCGCGCGTCGTTGCCGTCGGCCCTGCCAGTGCAGAGCACCAGGGGGACGCGGGACCATCGCCCACGGGTTCCACCCGTGGCCATCATACATAGCCCCTGCGGGGCAGCCGGCGACGGCACGGCGAAGACGGCAGGGCGCCATCACACAGGGGAGCGAGACCCGGCAATGGTGAAGACCAAGATCGGCATCATCGGATGTGGGAACATCAGCGGAGCGTACCTTGGCGCGGGGCAGAGGTTCGAGATCCTCGATATCGTCGCCTGCGCCGACATGGTGCCCGAGCGGGCACAGGCCAAGGCGGCCGACTTCGGGGTGCCCAGGGCGTGCAGCGTCGAGGAGCTCCTTGCCGACCCGGAGATTGAGATCGCGGTCAACCTCACCATCCCCCACGCGCACGCCGAGGTGGCGTTGGCCGCTCTGGAGGCGGGCAAGTCCACCTACAGCGAGAAGCCCTTCGCCGTGCACAGAGAGGACGGCGAGCGGGTGCTGGCCCTGGCCGAAGCCAGGGGGCTCCTGGTCGGCTGCGCCCCGGACACCTTCCTCGGTGGGGGGATCCAGACGTGTCGCAAGATCATCGACGATGGGCTCATCGGCGAGCCGATCGCCTCCAGCGCCCACATGATGAGCCACGGCCACGAGCACTGGCATCCGGACCCCGAGTTCTACTACAAGCCCGGAGGCGGGCCACTGTTCGACATGGGGCCGTACTATCTGACGGCGCTGGTGAACCTCATCGGACCGGTCGACCGTGTGTCCGGAGTGGCCAAGACCACCTTCTTGCAAAGGCGGATCACCAGCCAGCCCAAGGACGGGCAGGTCATCAACGTCGAGTGCCCCACACACACCACCGCCATCCTCCAGTTCGCCAACGGTGCCGTCGGGACGATCACGACGACCTTCGACGTGTGGGCCGCCCAGCTCCCGGCCATCGAGATCTACGGCACCAAGGGCACATTGGCGGTGTCCAACCCCAACAGCTTCGACGGTCCGGTGCGGGTGTATCTGTCCAGCAGCGGTCAATGGCAGGAGGTGCCGCTGAGCCACGGGTACACCGAGCAAAACCGCGGCATCGGGGTGGCGGACATGGCCTACGCCCTGCGCTCCGGTCGCCCCCATCGGGCCAGCGGAGCCCTGGCCCTTCACGTCCTGGACATCATGCAGTCGGTGTACGATTCCTCCGACAGCGGCTGCGCCGTTGAGCTGCGAAGCCAGTGTGAGCGCCCGGCGGC
>CAZXDD010000059.1:0-11067 GCA_964639415.1 uncultured Armatimonadia bacterium | reverse complement strand
GAACGGCCGTGGCGTGTGGCGCGGAACGGCGAACGGCGCGTGCCGTTGGTGGGGCGGGCCCCGCTGGGCGGGACCCGCCGCCGTTAGCCGGTCCCACGGCACCAATGGCCGTCACGGCCTTCTCACCCGCCCCCCGCAGGACGGGACTGGGAATGGGTGGATGCAGCCGTGCCGTGGTCATCTGCCCCGCAAGGGGCAACGCATACGAACCGCGGGCAAACCCGTGGCTTGGGTGGACCACCACCTGTCGACACTGCCAGACCACCACCACAGCCCCATCACCCGGGGGAGCGCATACCCGCAATGACCAAGACCAAGATGGGCATCATCGGCTGCGGCACCATCAGTTGGGCCTACTTCACGGCGAGCGAGAGGTTCGAGATCGTCGACATCGTCGCCTGCGCCGACCTCGTCCCCGAGCGGGCGCAGGCGCGGGCGGAGGAGTACGGCATCCCCAGGGCCTGCTCGGTGGAAGAGCTGCTGGCCGATCCGGAGATCGAGATCGTCATCAACCTCACCATCCCCAGGGCGCACGCCGAGGTCTCCACGGCCATCCTTGAGGCCGGCAAGCATGTGTACAGTGAGAAGCCCTTCACCGTCCACCGTGAGGACGGCCGGCGCGTCTTGGCACTGGCGCAGGAGAAGGGCCTCAGAGTCGGCTGCGCCCCGGACACGTTCCTCGGCGGCGGCATCCAGACATGCCGCAAGCTCCTGGACGACGGCGTGATCGGCGAGCCGGTGGCCGCGAGTGCCTTCATGATGGGCCACGGCCCCGAGAGCTGGCACCCGGACCCGGAGTTCCACTACAAGCCCGGCGGCGGGCCGCTCTTCGGCATGGGGCCGTACTACCTGACGACCCTGGTCAACCTCCTGGGACCCGTGGAGGAGCTGGTGGGATCGGCCCAGATCTCCTTTGCGCAGCGCACCATCACCAGCGAGCCCCGAAAGGGACAAGTGATGGATGTTGAGTGCCCCACCCATTCCACCGCCCTGCTGCACTTCGGCGGGGGCGTGACGGCGACGCTGGTCATGAGCTTCGACGTGTGGGGCTCGACGCTGCCGCGCATCGAGGTCTATGGGTCCGAGGGCACGCTCTCAGTGCCGGACCCGAACACCTTCGGCGGCCCGGTGAAGGTGCACCTGGAGAAGGACCGTCGCTGGGAGGAAGTGCCGCTCACCCACGGGTATTCCGAGCAGAGCCGGGCCATCGGCGCGGCCGACATGGCCTACGCCCTGCGCTCCGGCAGGCCCCACCGCGCCGGCGGCGACGTGGCCTTCCACGTGCTGGATGTCATGCAGACGATCTACGACTCATCGGACGCCGGTAGGTACGTGGAGCTCGCCAGCACGTGTGATCGCCCGGCCGCCCTGCCCGTAGGCCTGGCACCCGGGACGTTGGACGAGTAGAGGAACGGGCGGAAACTGGGGGATGCGGGGAGGGGAACGGCGGACGGCGGCGTCTCTCCCTCGGCCTCCTTGCACTCGCGCGGAGGGCAATATGGTCGAGGGCGCATGGTAGATGGCCACCAGCACATACCGGCGGCGGAAGCCCACCGCCAACGCATAGGAGCGCATCCATCAGCAATGACCAAGACGAAGATCGGCATCATCGGTTGTGGCAACATCGCCTGGGCCTATCTCACGGCCAAGGACCGGTTCGAGATCCTGGACATCGTGGCCGTGGCCGACATGGTCCCCGAGCGAGCGAAAGAGAAGGCCCGGGAGTACGGCATCGCCCGAGCATGCACCGTCGACGAGCTGCTTGCCGACCCCGAGATTGAGATCGTGGTCAACCTGACCATCCCGAAAGCCCACGCGGAGATCTCGCTCAGGACTTTGGAGGCCGGCAAGTGCCCCTACAGCGAGAAGCCCATGGCCCTGGACCGCGAGGACGGCAAGAACATACTGGAGCTGGCGGCGGAGAAGGGTCTACGGGTCGGCGGGGCTCCGGACACTTTCCTGGGCGGCGGCATCCAGACGTGCCGGAAGCTCATCGATGACGGCGCGATCGGCCGGCCCGTGGCCGCGAGCGCCTTCATGATGTGCCGTGGACCGGAGCACGGCCATCCCGACCCCGAGTTCTTCTACAAGGCCGGTGCCGGTCCGCTGTTTGACATGGGGCCGTACTACATCACCACTCTGGTGAACCTGCTCGGCCCGGTGCAGAACCTGGCGGGTTCATCGCAGATATCCTTCCCGCAGCGGATGATCACCAGCCGGCCCAAGCACGGACAGATCATGGATGTCGAGGTCCCCACACACTCCACCGCTCTGCTGCACTTCGAGGGCGGCGTCACGGCCACCATGATCATGAGCTGGGATGCGTGGGCCTGCGCCCTGCCCCGGATCGAGATCTACGGCTCCGAGGGCACGCTCTCCGTGCCGGACCCCAACACCTTCGGCGGCCCGGTGAGCGTTTTCCTGGAGAAGGACCGGCAGTGGAAGGAGGTCCCGCTGACCCACGGCTACTCCGAGCAGAACCGCGGCATCGGCGTGGCCGACATGGCCTACGCCATGCGCTCGGGCAGACCCCATCGCGCCGGCGGCGCCCTGACCTACCACGTGCTGGATGTGATGCAGACAATCCATGAGTCCTCGGACGCCGGCAGGTACCTGGAGCCGGCCAGCCGCTGCGAGAAGCCGGCGGCGCTGCCGGTGGGCCTGGTGCCCGGGAAGCTGGACGAGTAGAGGAGTTGGGGATTGGGGGGCGCGGGGTCGGGGAACGACACCGCTCTCGCCTCACCCCCGGCCCCTCGCATGTCCATAGGGCGGAGGGATGGGAGCGGCAACGGCCGAAGTGCCCTGCCACGGAAAGCGAGCGCATGGAATGAGCACGACGAAGATCGGCATCATCGGCTGTGGCAATGTGGCCGGTGTCTACATCGAGGTGTGCGGCCGGTTTGATATCCTGCAGGTCGCCGCCTGCTCCGACATCATCCCCGAGCGCGCCAAGTCCGTGGCCGAGCAGTACGGTGTACCGAAAGCCTGCTCCACCGAGGCGCTGCTGGCCGACCCGGAGATCGGTATCGTCGTGAACCTCACCGTGCCCCGGGTGCACGCCGAGATCGCCCTGCAGGCCCTGGAGGCGGGCAAGTCCGTGTTCAACGAGAAGCCCTTCGCGCTGAACCGCGAGGAGGCGGGCCGCATACTGGCCGCGGCCCGCGACAGGGGGCTGGGCGTGGGCTGTGCCCCGGACACCTTCCTGGGCGGCGGCCTGCAGACATGCCGCAAGCTCATCGACGATGGCGTCATCGGCCGGCCGGTGGCCGCCAGCGGCTTCATGCTCGACCACGGCCCGGAGGGATGGCACCCGAACCCCGAGTTCTTCTACAAGGCCGGCGGCGGACCGCTCTTCGACAGGGCTCCGTATCACCTCAATGCCCTGGTGACCTTGCTCGGCCCGGTGAGTCGGGTCGCGGGCTCGGCCAAGATATCCTTCCCGCAGAGGCTCATCACCAGTCGCCCCAAGTACGGGCAGGTCATCGAGGTCGAGGCGCCCACTCACTCGGCGGCACTCCTGGAGTTCGAGAGCGGCGCCACCTGCACGCTCACCATGAGCTACGAGGTGTGGGCCTCCCAGGTTCCCCACATCGAGGTCTACGGCTCGGAGGGGACGTTGTCCGTCCCCGACCCGAACACCTTCGGAGGCCCGGTGCGCCTTTGCCTGGCCGGGGAGAGCGACTGGCGAGAAGTCCCGTTGACCCACGGCTATGCCGAGGGCAACAACCGCGGGATCGGCGTGGCCGACCTGGCCTATGCCCTGCGGGGCGGCAGAGCCCCTCGCGCCGGCGGCGAGTTGGCGTACCACGTGGTGGACGTGATGCAGAGGGTGCACGAGGCCGCCGAGGCCCGCAGGTACCTGCAGGTCGACAGCCGCTGCGAGCGCCCGGCGGCGCTGCCCCCGGGGCTGACGATGAGGACGTGGGATGCATAGCCGCCGAAGGCGGTGGGACGCGGGCAGGTCTGCCGGAGTCGACAGGAGGAAGCCAGGATGACTGCACTTGTCCGTTTCACGGCCCTGTGCGCGTTCCTCGTTTGCGGTGCAGCTTCGGCCGCGACCATCATCGTGGACAGCGGCCCCTTCGCCGATGCCGCCACCGCGGCGGCGGCCGAGGAGACCGTGGGCTGGAACGACGCCGACCCGGCCGATGACATCGCCTGCACCCAGTGCTTCGCCGCCGTGGAGCTGCAAAGGTACCTGCGGCAGGTCTCGGGACGGGCGGAGGACTTCGCCATCGCAAGGGATGACGACATCCCCGCGGGGGAGCTGATCCTCGTCGGTGGGCCTGAGAGTAATGCCGTCTCCAACCGGCTCCCCGACGCCGAGGCCCTCGGCGCCGAGCTGGCGGCGCTGGGACCGGAGGGCTATGCTCTGCGCACTGCCGAGCTGGAAGGCCGGCGTGTCCTGCTACTGGCCGGCGGCGGGCGGGTGGGCACGCTGTACGCGGCCTACGACCTGCTCCACAGGCTCGGGGTGCGCTGGTATGCCCCCGGCGAGGTGAACCAGGAGACACCCTCTGTCCCGCTGGAGAGTCTGCCGCCGCTCAGCGTGAGTGAGAAGCCGGCCTTCGCCACCCGGGGCTTCCACGCCTGGGAGAACCGGGGGAACCCCGAGTTTGTCCTGTGGATGGCCCGCAATCGGCTGAACTACTGGTGCGTGGAACAGGAGCCCAAGGGACTTTTGCACAAGCTGGGCATCATGCTGGTGGGTGGCGGGCACGTACTGACAGACCTGTACCTCAACCCGCGCTCCGCTTATCCGTACAACCACCCCCGCTTCGAGGGCGATGAGGACAAGCCCGCCGACCCCTATGCGGTGGGTGAGCAGTACCAGGGAGATGCCGACGGGAACGGCAGGCTCACCTACTTCGAGGCCCATCCGGAGTGGTTCGGCCTCCGCGACGGCAGGCGCAGCGACAAGATCCACGGAGATGGTGGGGACAACTTCTGCACCACCAACCAGGACGCGCTCACCGAGTGGATGCGGGGAGCGATGGAGGACCTGGCCACGGGTCGGTACCGGGATGCCGACATCATGAACGTCTGGACGTTGGATGCCGGCAAGTGGTGCGAATGCGACCGGTGCAAGGCCGCCGGCAGTCAGACGGACCGCAACCTGCTCTTGATCCACCGCTACGCTCAGGAGATCCAGAGGGCCCGGGCCGCCGGACGCATCAACCGCCCGGTGCGCATCTTGTTCCTTGCCTATGCCGACGTGCTGGAGCCCCCGACTCGCCCACTGCCCGAGGGCTTCGACTACGAGACCTGTATCGCCACCTACTTCCCCATCGTCCGCTGCTATGTGCATGACTTCCAGGCCGAGGACTGCTCCACCAACTCCGGTTACCGCAAGCACCTGTACGGCTGGGCACTGGACCCGGAGCGGCACTACAGGGGGCAGATCTGCATCGGCGAATACTACAACGTTTCGGGCTACAAGTGCCTTCCCATCTGCTTCATGGACAGCATGAGCCGCGACATCCCCTACTACCACGGCATCGGCGCCCGGCACTTCCACTACATGCACTGCACCACGGAGAACTGGGGCAACAAGGCGCTGACCAACTGGCAGATGGCCAGGCAACTGTGGGACCCGGGCGTGGACTGCTCCGGACTGTGGGAGGACTACTTCGCCGGACGCTACCATGAAGCCGGACCCCAGATGCGCGGGTTCTACGCGCACCTGCAGCAGATGCTGTGCAATGTCAGCCAGCTCAAGTACGGGCTGGCCAATCGCCTCACCCGGGGTGCCGCCGACCTCTTCCCCACCTCACACCTGAAGTACGAGCACACAAAGTTCGAGGACAACGACGGTCCGGACCTGCTGGACATGCTCCAGTCGGCCCGGGAATGCCGCGCGATTGTGAACGCGGTTCTGGGGGCGAAGCTGCCTCAGCGCGTGATTGCCCGCGTTGCCGAGGACGAGGCGCTGTTTGCCTACGGCGAGCGCACTTTGCAGTTCTACGACGCCCTGGTGCGGACCTATGCAGCGGTCCGGGCCGAGGACTCCACCACCGCGCGGGCGGCCTACGCCGAGGCGAAGGCCCTGGCGGAGCTGCTGGCGGCGGATACCACCTCCACGCAGCACTCCTCCAGCCACGCCAATGCCCCCAATGCCCTGGCGGCCAGCTATGCCGCCGGTGCCCTGGCGCAGCTCTCGACGATGCTCGGGCCGCCCGACCCCGAGACGCTACAGGCCTTCGATCCTGCCGGGCCACCCTTGACGCTCACAGGCCGCGAGCTCGAGGCCGGAGGTGCCCAGCTTCATGGCTACGGCATCCACGCCTATCCGGGGCGTGTCAAGGTCTCCGATGTGGGCAACTACGTCTACGCAAAGGGCAATAGCCCCTACGATCGGCTCCAGGGCTGGTTCCGGATGGATAGGACCGCTGAGGCCGACGCGGTACTCACCGTCACGGGCCTGCGCTGCCCCGAGCCACCGGGTGGCCGGATCCCCGGCGAGATTCGCATCAACGATGAGGTGGTCTTCTCCGCCGACGTGCCCTTCGCCGAGGACAGGCTCACTTCCCACGCCTACGCGGTACCGAAGACTGCGCTCAAGCAGGGCGTGAACGCGATCACGGTCCGGAATCTGGCGCCGGAAGGGCAAACGGGAAACCGCCCCTGGTTCGGGATCGACCGCGTGGAGCTGAGCGCAGGGGAGTAGGGGTGTCGACGTGCTGGGAGCACGCCCCCCGCGGTCCCGGCACTTCCACGGCCCTCTCTCCATGTCCCAGGAGGTCCGCCATGTACGGCATATCCGCCGCGCTTCTCTGCTTCTGCGCTGCCTTCTCCTGCGCCGCAACCATCACGCCCACGGATGCCGGCTGGTCACTTGCCAACACCCACTATCGCATCGCCCTGGACACAGGTAGCGGCCTTGCTCTGACCTCGGTGCAGAACCTGGCTCTGCCCGATGGCAATCAGGAGATGCTGCTAGAGAGCGGCCTGCGGGCGGTGTTCGAGCTCCGCGTCCCCGATGGCGACGCCCGCACGAAGTACCTGTCTTCCGATCTGCGTGTCGACACCGCGCGGGTGGAAAGCAGTGAGGGGTCGTCGACGCTGGTTCTCGGCCTGCGCCCGGTGGAGGAGGGGCCTTTGGACCGCGCGGAGCTGCGGATCGAGGTGGACCCAGGCCCCGAGAGCCTGTGGAAGCTGGAGTTCACCTGCCGCAATGCGGGCGAGGCGGCCGTGGCCCTGCCGATCCTCGACGGCCTATCGGCCGGTGACGTCCGGGACGTCACCTACGTCTGGCCCTATTGGGCGGGAGTGCTCAATGATGTGCCCATCGAGGCGCTCACCTACTACGGCCAGTACGCCCGGATGCAGGTGATGGGCTTCTGCGGAACGGTGGAGGGCGCCACGGGAGGGTTGAGTGTGGTGTGCAGGGACACCTCGCTGCTTCGCAAGAGCTTCGAGCTGTCCAAACGTGTTCCGAAGCATGATGGGCTCGCCGTCGCGCACCGCTACGGCCTGCCTTACTGGGAGGGCGCGCGGTGCCAGGAGGGGATGGCGCTGTGCTGCTACGTTCCCGAGATCCCGGTTCGGCCCGGTGAGACGGTGCGCCTGCCGCCGATGGCTGTCGGGGTGTTCGCCGGCGACTGGAGGCAGGTCCTGGACAACTACCGCGCCTGGGCCGGCGACTGGTGGCAACCCCACCGGCGCCGCGCCGTTCGCGATACGTTCTACTACGGACTGCCGGACCTGTATGCCAAACAGTCACTGCCCGAGGCACTGGAAGAGGTGCCGCGGCTGCGGCGCTACGACTGCTGCCAGTTCATGGTCCAGGCCAGGCACGTGAACGGAGTGTACGACTACCGGCCGGACTTCGGGCTGGAGGGCCTGCGACAGTACGTGGCCGCCCTTCGCGGCGCCGGGCTGTCCACCTGTCATTACGTAGAGGGGTACATCGCTCACGAGACCTCACCGGTGTACCGGGAGCACGGCGTGCAGTGGCGTCAGATGCACGGCGAGCAGGGGGTGAAGGCCTTCGCCAATGAGGCGATGTGCCTGGCATGGGAGCCATGGCACGGCTTCCTGGCGGAGACTTCTGCCCGTCTGGCCCGCGACCTGGGACTGGACGTCATCTACCTCGACGAGCTGGGGTTCGGCACCCTGGACAAGGCGCGCTGCGACAATCCGCTTCACGGGCATGCGGGGCGCCTCATCGGTCTGAACGGAGTGCGCGAGCTGGTGCGCAGGGTGCGCTCCGAACTGGACAAGACGACGCCGCAGGTCGGCCTGTCCACCGAGGGGCCGGCCGTGGACCTCCTGCTCAATGAGTTCGACAGCGTTCTGGACTACGGCTGCCGCCAGCGGCCCCAGAACCCCGGCCTGTACCGGGCCCCCGTGCACCTGCTGCGCTTCGTGTTCCCGGACTTCAAGTTCATCGATCTGCCGACGGGCACGCCCGACGAGCAGATTGCCCAGTTGCGCGAGGTGCTGTTCAACGGCAATGGGGCGGAGAACTACCTGGACGGGACACCCCATGCGGCGGAGGCCGAAGCCCTCATGCAGGTACTGCGTCAAAGCCGCGATGCGTTCAAGAGCCTGCAGGCCACTCCGCTTGTGCCCACCACGCACGACGGTGTGTACGCCAACCTCTTCCCCACTCCGACCAAGACGCTGCTCACCGTCTACAACACCAACGACTACCGCGTCGCCGGCGCCCTGGTTGCGGTCAAACAGAGCACCGACACCCACTGGGTCGACATGCTGGCCCATCGCGCGGTGAGGGTAGATCGTGGGAGCGCCGTGCTGGACCTGCTCCCGCAGCACGTGGCGGTGATCGCCGGCCTACCACGAATGGTTAAGCTCGAGCAACACGGTCTTTCCTACCGGGTGTCGGCGCCGGAGGGCACGAGGCTGCAGCTCGTGCAGATGAATGACGGGGACCTACCCACAGAGACGCAGATGCTGGAGCCGCTTGTTGCCGAGCTCGACCTGGCCTCCGCCACCCGGCAGGGCGCCCACCGCGTGGCCCTGCGGCTGTGGTCTGCCGATGCCGTCATCGATGTGGTGGAGCTGCCGAGAGTGCAGGATGTGGACATCGCCCGCTTCTGCGAGATCAGCGCGGCCGGACCCGGCGAGACAGAAACGGCCGCCGACCCCGGGGCCATGGTGGATGGCAACCCGGGCACTGTCTGGCCCCACCCGTGGAATGCCGAATGGCCCGCCTGGGTGCAACTGGACTGGCAATCCCCCCAGAGCATCAACCTCGTGCAGATCCGCGCTTCCGAAGCGGTGTACATGCCCCTGGAGTACCAGATCGAGACCTCTGCCGACGGCGAGACGTGGCAGGTGGTGGCGCGTGAGGAGCGGGAGAAGGGGCGCGCGGAGATGGTTCAGACGTCAACCTTCGCCACCACGACGGCCCGGCACCTGCGCGTTGTGTTCACGAAGGGCTCGCACTGGGCCGGCCGCGCGGATATCGCCGGCATTCAGGTGCGACTGGTGCCGGCGGAGCCGTGACCGTGCCTGGCCCGCCCCCGGCTCGCTATCTCACTTCCTCAAGCTCGATGCCGTCGAACCATGCCACATTGTCCCTGCTGAAGTTGTACAGGTAGATCGCCGTGCTCCGCGGATTGAGGTGGGTGCGGAATGTCGTCTCCAGCGTCTCCCACTCGCCGACCTTCTGCGCGTTCAGCGCCGCCGAGCGTACGAACTGGCCGCCTTCCTCGTACTCGACCACATGCGCCCCCACGCCCCCGGCCGCCATCGCTTTGAGTGATACCCGGAAGCGGTACTCACAATCCGGCTTCACCGGGGTCAGCAAGGAGACGTGGCCCAAAGGTGCGGTGGTCTGGTCCAGGCGGATGCAGGCCGTGCCCTCAAAGGGGTCGTCCGCGCACGGCGGTGCGCCCCAGTAGGCCAGGTACCCGTCCGTCACCTCCTCGAAGTCCCCATTGACGAGGGGCGGGGCCAGCATGACCCGGGTGTCGGCGGAGCCACCCTCCCATGCGATCCGCGCCTTCGCCCGGTCCCAGTGCTTCAGACCCGCGAGGCCGGTGTCGTCGAGGAACGCCACGCGGCGCAGGCACGGCCCGTCGTCCGCGGGGGCCTGCCGGTGCGGAGCATAGGCCTCCGGCCAGTCCACGGACCACCGCAGCCCTGCGGGTGGCCCCAGGGGACAGAAAACCGACAGGACGGCCCCGTCCTGCCCGGGCTCTGTGATCTGCTCCAGCCACGGAACGGCGGCCAGGGCCGGGTCGATAGCGGCGACGATCACCGCCGCCGAGACGGCGTCCGCGGGCACCGCGAGGCGCGCACTCGGCCCCGAGCCCACCTCAAGCGCCTCGACGCGCCCGTCCAGAGCAAACAGGTGGGCCGTCTTCGCCTCACCGATGGGCGACAGGTCCACTTCCACCGTGGCACCGTCGACGGCGTCCTCGTTCATCATGGTGATGGCAATGACGCGGTTCTCGCCATCGGTGCGGCAGAAGGCCCGGGCCTGCACCTGAGGGTCGGAGACGGTGATGCCGACGGTATCGCGAAACACCGCGGGCCAGTCGATGAAGGGCTTGATGCGACGGCGCAGGTTGAGGATGCGCTTGACCCGCTGGTCGTAGCCGTGGATATCGAACCGCTCGCCGTCGAGGAACACGCGATGGGCCTTCTGCGGGTGAGTGAGCTTCCAGGTGGTGTTGGAGAAGCCGTCGACCAACAGATAGCGGGGGAAGGTGTAGCGGAACACGTTGGGGTGCATCGTGGCGCCGGACATGAGATGGAAACCGTTCCACTGGCCCAGCACGTCGGAGCAGCCCTCGATCGCCGCCGCGTAGTCGGGGTTGATGCGCCGCCCCTCGGCGAGGACGGTCTTGAGCACATCGGCGCAGCCCCTGGCCCAGTGGTTCTGCCCCTGATGGCCGTGGCGCTCGTTGAAACAGCGGAAGGGGCCACCGCGGCCCATGACGTCCCAGTAGAACCCGTCGGCCCCGTATTGCCGGGCGTAGACGTCAATGGCCCAGCGGCGCATCCACTCCTTCCAGCCGGGGGCATCCAGGCACATGATGCGCTCGGCCATCTCCGGGTGCTCGGTGGGCGGCGTGCCACCAGGAGATCGGAAGA
>CAZXDD010000058.1:0-20659 GCA_964639415.1 uncultured Armatimonadia bacterium | reverse complement strand
TCCACGACGCTCTTCCGATCTTGGACCCCGCCATCGCGACGTCTCTCGGCCTAGCACGGCACGCCGGGCAACCGACCTCGTTCTGAGCCAGACCCGATGGGCACCCGAATCGGGTGCCCATCGGCGCTCTGGTTCGCCTCCAGACCGATCGCAGCCACCTACGGTCGCCATCCCACCGGGGCCAGCACCAGGGTATCGACGAAGTACCCACAGCGCTTGGAGACGGCAGGGTCCTGCGCCCTTACCCGCAGCGTCAGCGCGTGCCTGCCGGCACCCAGCTCTCCCAGACCGTCAACGTCCAGCAGATGCCAATTGCCCAGGTTCAGTGGCCGCGGATAGGTGACGGCGGTGGGCGCCGACGTTGTCCGCCTCTCGGGCTGCGCAGCACCGTCGTCCAGTTGCCACGACGCCAGTCCGGAGACACCGTCACTGCCCAGCACCCACAATGCGTACGCCCCGTCCCGTGGAACGTCGAACTCCCAGCGGGCGAACCAGTCCGGCGCCCCGTCGGGGGTGTCTCCCGAAGGCCCGCCCTCGTGGGCGACGTTGAGGTTCAGATAGCCGGTACCGTTGGTCCCGCGGGCCTCGGGACGTTTCGAGGCCAGTTGCACACCGTACAGGAAGTTGCTCTTGGCCACACTCTCGGCCTCGATCCACACCAGTTCCGCCTCCTGACCGAAGGCGAGATCGCCGAACATCCCCGGCTGGTGGAAGGACCCGAAGGTCAGCGCCCAGGCACTGACCTCCCCGTGTGGCACCTCCTCGCGGGTGACGTTGAACCCCAGTCGGTCGGTGGAGGCGGGCCTGCCGATGCCCAGATCGGCGTAGGGAATGGCGACTTCCGCGGTCCAGCCGTCCTCGCCGCGCTGCGTGGCCACCGTCCAGTCACCGTTCCAGTCGGAGTCTTTCCTGCCGTCGGTCACCTTCTCGTCGAAGGTAACCGCCGCGGCGCTGGCGATGAAGTGCAGGTAGTCCCTGCGGTTGCGCAGCGGGTCGATGAAGATCTCGATGCAATCGTCCTCCCAGACCATGTCATCATGCCGAGTCATCTCGGTCTTGAGCAGATCCATCTTGGCCTCGTGGCAGACGAAACCCAGGTACAGCGCGCTGTCATCGTACAGCACCCGGACTTCGGTCTGCTGAGTGGCCGGTCGGGGCTTGCCCTCGATGAGGTAGAAGGGCGTCGAGACCGGCGCCCACGTCCAGGCGTCCTCATCCAGCCGTCCATCGATGCGGGGGGCCTCGGCGCACTCCACGGCCGTCATGCGGGGCGTCGCGCCCTGGCCGGTGGCCAGCCGGTCGCGCAGGCTCTCGAAGTACGACCTGAGCACCACATCCCCCGCCTTCTCGGCCGGCCAGCCCACGGAGGCCATGAGCCGCTCCAGCTCGTCACCGGCCTGGAACGCCTCCTCAACGAGCCTCTGCGTCTCCTCGGACGCCAACCTGTTGCGCTCGCCGGCCTGCTCCATCTGCCGCACCAAAGTGGCCGTCAGGGCCATACTGTAGTTCAGCTTCATCCGCGTCGCGGCGGCGCCGAGCTCCTTTGCCATGGCCGCGGGCACTTCGTCACGAGTGGCGATGTCCGCCGCGATGGCCTCAGCGGCCTCGGCGTTCCCAAGACGCTTCCGGAGTGAGGCCAGGTTCTCGGCCGTCGGCTCGAGGTTGAAGAAGGACTGCAGCTCCAGGGTCCTGTGCGGGTGGTCCTCAGTCCACATCAGCTCTTCTGCCGGCTCGTCGTGCCCGCCGAGAAGCACCGCGTACTGCGCCAACCGCTCGCCCTCCTGCGGGAACAGACGACTGAAGGCCTCCGTCAGAGTGCACGGGTGCCGCGGGTTCCAGGTATTGCAGGCGAAGGTGAGGTAGTTCACCTTCCACCAGTCCGTCTGCCAGCCCCCCAGTACGAAGGCCCCCTGGGAACGGGATACCAGTTCCTCGGAAAAGCGCGGATAGGGTTCGAAGTACATCTTCCAGCCGATCATGTCATTGGGGAAGAAGTTGTGCCAGAATACCGGCTTGCGCCCGGTGACCTCCACGTACTCGTCGGCCCACTCCCGGCTCAGCGTGGTCGTGAAGGTCTTCGTGTCCCCAGGGAACCTCTCCCCCATCCCCCGCACGTAGGCGTACTGGTCCTCCAGGCTATTGCCCTGCGCTCCCGAGTAGGGCTTCCAGTAGATGGTGGGAGTGAAGAAGATCGAGGCGCCCGCGGGCCCTGTGATCGCCTGCACCTTATTCAGAAGGTCCGCCTGAGCGGCGATGAGCGAGTCATAGACGGCCTCATCCTCCCCGAAGACCCGCAGCGGCACGTCGTCGAAGTTGAAGCCGAAGGCCCCCGCACCGGCGTCCAGGGCCTCCCTCACCCGGGCCAACATGGGCTCCACGAACTCCTTCTGGGAGTAGCGCAGGGTGGTGTTTTGGAACCACGAGATCGTGGGGATCAGGGTCATGCCCCGCAACCGGCAGTCGCGGAGGATCTCGCGGTACTGCGCCGAGAGCGGCTGATTCCATGGGATATACCAGGTATACGCGTTCATCTTGAAGGAAGCCGCCCACTGCGAGTACCTGTGCCGGTACCCGTCATCGCCGCGGATCCACAGCATCCCGCGCACGGGTGCCGCCGGATAGTCGACGATCCGCGCCGCCGCGAGGTCGCAGCGTCCGGCCGCGCCCGAGAGCAACTGGGCCAGCGTATAGCCGGCATAGACCAGGCCCGTATCCGCCGGAGCTACCACGTGCACCGTCGAGCCCTGGGTGAGCACTACGTAGGCCTGGGAAGGGTCCGGAGCCACGGACAGATCGACCCCGGCATCCCGCAGCAACCGCCGGGACCGCACGCTGTCCGGGCGATGCAAGACGACACGGGCCCCCTCCGAGGGGGCCTCCGAGACCACCGGCAGCGTCACGCCGCACAGGGCCTGCGCGCGATCACTGAGCCACTGGGCCGCGAACCGGCCCGCCTCGGAGCCGGCGTCCACGACAAGGGCACCCACCGCGACGCCGTCGCAGACCAGGGGCAGGGCTTCGCCTGACAGGGTCATCTCCTGAGGGTGCGGCAAGACCAGCGGCGCGGCAGCGGCAAACAGAGGAAGGGATAGGGCGAACAGGACCAGCGAGACGACTGTGCGGTGCATAGCGATCTCTCCTACGAAATGACACAGGGTGGCCGGCGACGGCAGGACAGGGCGGGACCACGATCGCAGTGAGTTACCCGGGTACCACCGGCAGCGTCACCCGTGAGGGGTGCGCGATGTCGTGGTAGATGGTCTGCCGCGCCACCCGCGTGCTCGTGTCGGTGGCCGGGTCCTCACCGGTGTTGAGATTGCGGTCCCATAGCGGGAAGTTGCTGCTGGTGACCTGCAGGCGGATGCGGTGGCCGGCAAGGAACACTTGGCCGGTGGCCTGCAGATCGATGGTGAACTCGTACACGACCTCCGGCGCAAGCAGCCGCGGCTCGCCCCAGAGGTCCTGCCGGAACCGGGCCCGGATCACGCCCTCGGTCACATTCATCGACCGCCCATCCGGCCACACGTCGGTGAGCCGGGCGACGAAGTCCGTATCCGGAGCCGAAGAAGAAGCGTAGAGCTTGACCAGTACGGGCCCGGTGACCTCCAGATCGCGTGCGAGGACGTCGGAGGTGAAGGTCAGCACGTCGGGCCGGGCCTCATTGGGCCGCTGGTCGTACGGACCGGGCTTGGCCATCTCGTACAGGCCGGGGTTGTACGGACCTACGGAGTGATTGCCGCCAAGAGTGGGAACGGGGTGGGCGGGATCGTAGTCGTACACATCAGGAGCGTCTCGCCCCGGCGGCTCTGGGGACAGGCCTCCCCCTGCGCGGAGGTAGTAGTCCGTGTACCGCGTGCGGGCCAGGGGCCATTCCCATTCGTCGCGCCAGGTGTTGCGGCCCATGACGAAGAGGCGGATCGGGGCGGCCTGGAAGCCCTCGGGTCGGCCACCGGAGAGCAGGCACCTCAGCCAGCGCATGGTGGCGTCGTCCTCGGCGGCCGCGTGTGCTCCGAAGTCCAGCTCGCCCAGGACGGTGGTGGGGTTGACCCCGTGGGTCCACGGACCCACCAGCACGCGGTGGCTGTCGCGCAGCTCGGAGCTCGGCGCCGCCTGGCGCAGGGCCAGATAGTTGGCGAAGGTCTCACCGGCATAGTAGTCGTACCAGCCGCCCGTCAGCAGCATGGGGGCACGGACCTTGTCAAACCGGGCCCGCACGTTCAGCGGCTCCCATTGCGGACCGTAACGTGCGTGGGTGACGTAGTCACGGTAGGAGGGCACCGGCCCGGCGCCGCTGCGCACATCCATCTCCGCTAGCGGCAAGGAGCCCAGTACTTCGCCCACATCAAAAAGCGGCATCAGGGCGGCCTCGGAGGTGCGGGCGTTGGTCTCGAAGCACAGCCAGCTCCAGGTCAGTCCCAGACTGAAGGCGCCGTCGCAGTAGTAGGCGCGTTTGAAGCAGTCTCCGGCCATGAACCGCGGATTGAGCGCACACAGCATCTCGTCGCCGGAGAGGGCGGCGTAGAACTGCGTCGCGGCCAGGTAAGAGTCCCCGAACATGCCCACCCTGCCGTTACACCACGGCTGATCCCGCAGCCACCGCAATGTGTCCGCCCCGTCGGCTTCCTCGCTCACGAAGGGGTACCACTCACCGTCGGAGTCGTAGCGTCCCCGGCAGTCCTGGGCGACCAGAGCGATCCCCAGTTCGGTGAATCCCGGCCCCTGCAGGCCCACGCGGTTGTAGGCCGTGCGCACCAGCACAGTGGGAAACGGACCTTCGCCCTCGGGCAGGTAGACGCTGGTGGCCAGCCGGATCCCGTCACGCATGGGGACCTTCACATTGCGGTGCACTCTCATGGGCGCCTCCTTCGGCCCCTGCCTATTCGCCGTGCCCACGGCCATGGCCTCGCGGGGGAGGACTGCCGTGTACCGACGCCGAACCTGACTCGTTGTGACCAGAGACCGCCCCGATCAAGGTGAACAGGCAATGGCGAAGGCTACCCGTGCTCTTGCGATCACCGTCGCGCTGCTGACGACGGCGTTTGGTTGTCTTGCGGCCGAGCGGACCTACCCGTGCTTCCGTGCCCAGACAAGTCCGGTCCTCGACGGCGACATCGCCGGTGACGCCGCGTGGCGCTCGATGCCGGTGGCCACGGGCTTCTCCGTCCTCGGCGGCGACCATACGGTCGCCAAGCAGACCGCCGTACAGGCCTGCTGGGACCAGGAGGCGCTCTATGTCGGCGTCACCTGCGAGGAGCCGGACATCGCCCACATGAAGCTACAGGTTCGAGACGGCGGCCCCGGCTGGCTGGATGACGGGATCGAGCTGTTCCTGCAGCCGCCCGGCGGCAAGGTCTATCAGTTCATCACGACGGCCGGTGCCGCCCGCACGGCCTGGGAAGGCGCCGCCGATGGCTTCGGCTACGAGGCCGCGGCCTCCAAGAGCGCCGACGGCTACTGCCTGGAGATGAGGTTTCCCTTCGCGCTGCTGGAGGCCCGGCCCCAAGAGGGTGACCGGTGGCAGGGCAACTTCTGCCGGAACATCTTCACCCGCAACTCCGGCGGCGATCAGTTCACCACCTGGGCCCCGGCGACCCGCCAGTTCCTGGAGCCGGAGAGCTTCGGCACCATCGAGCTTCTGGGAGCGCCACCCTCCGCGGCCGAGGCGCCGGCGCTCAGCGACCGCATCAATGCCCCGTACCGGCAGCATCTGCTGGCGGGCCTGGCACAGATCGCGGCCGAGGCCGAGCAGTACGTGCCGGTGCTCCAGGAGGCCACGCGGAGCCAGCGGTTCCGGGGCCAGGCGGCGCGCCTGCGGGCGCAGTGGCGACGGCTGCAACAGGCGCTGGATGACGCCGATGCCGCCTCCACGCAGGAGTTGCGCGGGATGCTGCGCGGCGCCGACGCCATGCTCCAGGCCTCGTACGACGTGAAGTGGGCCTACATGATCGCCGAGTTGTTCGATGACTGACGGTTGGCCCCGTCGGCCCGGGAGCAATGGCGTCGTGCCAACGAGCCGTCGACCGCGCTCCCTCTGAGGGCAATGATGGACGGCTGCGGGTCGGAGACCCGCAGACACGGGAGTCAGTTCCATCGCGGAATGTCACCACCGCACGACTAAGGAGTGCACACCCATGAGACTGAAGATGCTGCCCTGGATCCTGTCTCTGCCGGTCGTCCTGGCCGGTCTCGGTTCCGCAGGATGGGCCGCGACCAATGCCCGGGAGGTGGAAGAGGACAACTCCCTGGCCTCGAGCTTTGTCACTCCGCACAAGGCATGGGGGCAGGGGTACGCGGGGGGCAAGGTGCGGGCGCTGTTCTTCGTCTATACCGGGGGCTACGACGGCACCTGGGAGGACACCGGCACCCGGGTACGCGAGGTGGTGGAGCTGGCGCAGCGGTTCGACATCGATGCCGACGCGGCGCTGTTCTGCGGCCGAGGGAATGAGAAGTGGCAGTTCCACGGCCAGAAGCTGGGTGAGCAGCGTGCCGAGCGGCTTCTGGAGCAGCCCTACGAGCTGTACGTGGTCGCGGGCTTCCCCATGGAGAAACTTCCGGCGAAGATACAGTATCTGGTTCTCAAGCAGGTGGCCGAGGGGGCCGGGCTCCTGTGCTGCGGCCAGGGCGCTGCCGAGTACCTGACGGGCAGACGCGCCATCGAGCCGGCGCCGGAGATGCTCACCGCCGGCCTGCCGGTGCTGGATGGGAAGCAGGCCTCGGAGGTCGTAGGCGCCTACAGACTGGGGAAGGGCCGCGGGGTGTGGCTCAAGTACGCGGCCCACGCGCTCTCGCCCCGGCATGACTTCACCTGGCGCGGCCTGGCCGAGTACGACTACTGGATGATGCTGGTGGGGCGCGCGGCGCTCTGGGCGGCAGCGAAGGAGGTGCCGCTGGCGGTGACATCCGTCACCACGCGGGGGCCGCTGGCGGTGCCGGTGGGTCAGGAATCGCTGGGCGAGATCGGCCTCCGCAACTCCGCCGACCGCCCGGTGCAAGTCAGGGTGGAGCCCGAGCTACGTCGGGCCTGCGATGGTCTCAAACTCCCTCTGGAACCCATCCTGGCCAATGTCCCCGCCGGCGATGTGGCCCAACTGGCGGTTCCTCTCCCCTATCTCCGGGCCGGTGATTACTATCTGGACGCCATCGTGCGCACTCAGTCTGCCGTGCAGGCCTTCGGCGCCGCTGCCTTCACCGTGCAAAGCGCCGTGGGTGTGGCCGAGATCACCACCGCGGCGACCTTCGTCGAGGCGGGCGAGAGCATCACCGGTGCCGTGGCCCTCAGGGGGTCCCTGCCCGACGGCGCGGTGCTGCGTCTGAGCTTCAGAGACTCCTACGACCGCGTTCTTAGGCAGGACGACCGGCCACTTGGACAGGATGACATCGGGATGACCTTCGAGTACGAGACTTCCGAGGCCTGCACCAACCTGATGCGGGTCGAAGCGCTACTGCTCGTCGGCGACCGGGAAGTAGACATGGCCGGTACGTCATTCAGCGTCCCGAAGCGTCGGCACGACCGGTTCAACTTCGTCATGTGGGATGCGGCCATGGACGTACTGGGCTACTACTCCTGGCGCGGCCTGCAGGAGGCCGGCCAGGACATCTGCCTGCTCGGCAGCATGGGTGGACAGCGCAAGACCCCGCCCTCGGTGCACGCCTGTGACGGTTCGCTTGTGCCCTACAGCACGCGCATCCTCGACCCCAAGGACGAGCAGGGCTTCATGCAGCCGGTGTGCTGGAATGACGAGCCCGCGGTGACTGAATATGTGGACAAGATCGTCGACAATCAGAAGAACCTCCGCGAGCAGGGGGTGTTCGTCTACTCCCTGGGCGACGAGGGCGTGACGCTGGGCTGCTGCGTGCATCCCTCCTGCATCGCGGCGTACCGTCGTTACCTGGAGCGGCAGTATGGCACCATCGAGGCGCTCAACGCCTCCTGGGACACGGACTATGCGTTTTTCGAGGCCGTCGACCTGCTCGACCGCAAGGACAACATGGAGGCGGCGGCCCTCAAGACCAACTACCCGCGCTGGTACGATCGGCAGGCGTTCGCACGGTACAACCTGATGCAGTTCTCCGGGCGCTTCGTGGAAGCCTACAAGGAGCTGGACCCACAAGCCAGGACCGGCTTCGAGGGCACCGGCGGCTTCGGCGACGACTACGACGCAATCCTGGGGACCAACACCTTCTACGGCCCCTATCCGGATATCGGCGACGACATCGTCCGGGGAGCGGCGCCGCGCAGCATGGTGCGCTCCAACTGGATGGGGTACAGCAAGACCGGCGACGCTCTGTCGGACGCGGCATGGCGGATGGTCATGCGCAGCATGGACAGCATCTGGTACTGGATGTGGTCCGGCATCGGCAACTGGCGGGGCTACCAGCGGCCAACCTTCGACTACTGGCCCGCCATCGATGATCTCACCGAGGAGATGCGTCCGGTCCGCCAGGGGCTGGGAGACCTGGTCATCAAGTCCGAGATCGCCCACAGCAAGATCGCGATCTTCTACTCCCTGCCCTCGGCGCTTTCCGGGCAGCTCGAGAACGGCAGCGAGTTCATCAACCCCAAAGGCACCCACGAGACCTGGACGCGGCTCACCAATGAGCTGGGCCTGGACTTCCGTTACCTCACCAGCAACCTGCTCAAGGGCGGGGAGCTGAGCAATGACGAGTTCCGCGTGCTACTGCTGCCCATGACACAGGCCATCAGCGCCGAGGAGGCCGAGGTGATCCGCGGCTTCTGCCGAAACGGCGGCACGGTGATCGCGGACGTCCGGCCCGGGATCTACGACGGCCACTGTAAGCCCATCGCCCCCGGCGCCCTCGATGACCTGTTTGGCATACAAAGGACGGGGCGCGGCAAGGTTGCTGAGGTGGCCGTGTCGGTCGAGGGCACTCTCGGCGATGCGGAACTGAAGCTGGACTTCGCCACCGCCAAGGTGGACACGGAGGTCCAGGCCACAGCGGCCACGGCCCTGGGGCACGCCGGGGAGACCGCGACGATGCTGGTGAATAACTTCGGGCAGGGCCGGGCGATCCTGCTCAACTTCCAGCTTCTCTCCACCGGCGCAGACGACGAGCAGGCCGCGTCCGCCCGCAGGCTCCTGGAAGCCGTCTACCAAACGGCCGGAGCACAGGCGCCGATCGAGGCCGGCTCGCCCGATGGCGACCCGCTGCCGCTCACCGAGACCCGTGTCTGGCGCAACGGCCGGGGCCTGATCTTCGGCCTCTGGCGCCAGATGGAGAACGCGTGGTTCAGCCCCAAGACGGGCACCATCGCGGGGGAGCCGCTACGGGCGAGGATCGGCCTCCCCGCGGAGGCGCACCTGTACGATCTCCGCGCAGGCAAGTACCTGGGCGCCACCACCGAGACCGAAACCGCCCTGCGCTGGGGACGGGCTTCGTTCTATCTGGCTCTTCCCTACCGCATCGGCCAGGCCTCGGTCGCCCTGTCCTCCACGGCCCCGGCACCGGGCCAGACCCTCACCGCCGAGATCCGCCTCCAGGTCCCTGATGAGTCGGAGGAGCAGCTCGCCGTCTGGGCCGAGGTGATCGCCCCGGACGGCAGCAGCCCGCTGTGGGGACGGCAGGTCGTGCTGCTCCAAGGCGGTCGTGGACAGGTGCGGATACCCGTGGCACACAACGATGCGCCGGGGCAGTGGAAGGTGACCGTGCGAGAGCTGTTCAGCGGCGAGAGCGCGGAGGCGAGCTGGACGGTGAGCGGGTGAGGACGGCGGGAAACGGCGGAGAACGGCGAACGTCTCACCACGGAGACACGGAGTGCACGGAGTTCCACGGAGAACGACGCGGCAGGGGACGGCGGAGAGCGCCGGAGTGAACGGAGCAGGATTCGGCGAGACGGACATGAGGCGGGTCTTGCAGCCTCCCGGGCGGAGGGGACGCCGTAGCCGTTGACGCCGTTGACTTAGCCGTTGACTGGCGACTCGCCGACTCTCTCGACTACAGCGCGGAGGCCATGATGAGACCCTATCTGACGGCTGTCGCGACAGGTCTACTACTCGGACTGGCCTACCTGGCCGGGGCGCAGGACGGCGCGCCCACGGTGGCGGTGAGTGACACCGGCTCCCAGGTCAGTGCGGCGACATGGGAGTGCACCTCCGGACACAAGATCGAGAAGCGCCGTATCACTCTGGATTCCGGTGCCATGCGCTACACATTCCTGGCTTCCGGCTGCATCGATCCCTCCCACGGCGAGGAGCGGCCCTGTTCCGAGGGCAACTTCGGCATGCCGGACCCCAATAGCTGCAACTGGTACTGGGGCGGGTTCCTGCAGGTGCTGGTCAATGGCACCAATGCCACGGCCTATCGCATCGCCAGCGTCGGGGTGCTGGAGAGCGGGGAGCGCGGGAGCTTTCAGATCGTCTGGGCCCATCCGGACGCCGATGTGGGCCTGCGGCTGCTCATGCTCCCGGGCGACAATCACGTGCTTGCCCAACTCACCTGGCTGCCGCGCGAAGCCAAGACCCTCGAGACCCTCGCAGTGAGGCTCACCTGCTACCCGAGCTTCTTCACGACCGCCCGCGGCCGCACCGGCGAGCGCCACTGCCGCACGCCGCGCACCGACGAACGGCAGCCCCAGACCCTGCAACTGCAGCCTGCGGAGGATACCTACCTGTACTACTACGATACGGTGTTCGATGTTGCCAAGGGCGAGGGTGCCGGCCCCTGCGCGGCGCTGGTGGCGCCCGAGGGCGTGGCGGGCGGCAACGTGCAGATCGGCGGCTACGCTGTGGTGACGAACCTGAACCTGGACCCCGCGGCCGGGTCGGCGCGACTGGCCTTCTACGATTTCACCGGCCATAGCAACGCCGAGGCCCAGGGGTATATGGACGAGCATGCGGCCGGGGATCTGGCCGAACTCGTCGCCACGGACTTCCGCCCGGCGTCGGTGCGAGAGCTCGACGCGGATGCTCTCCAGGCCGAGGCGGACGGGCTCCTGGCAGATGCGGGCGACGATGGGCAGGCGTTCAGGCCGCAGGTGGAGGAGCTGTTGCAGAAGACGCGCGAGCTTAAGGCCACGGCGGACGAGGGCGACTGGGTCGCTGAGGCCGAGCTGGCGAACCTCATCCGCGATTCGGAAGACATGCTCTGGAAGCTGAAAGCCTTCGCGGCGCTGAACAGGCAGTAGCGGGCGGACGCGAGCGTACAGGGTCCCGGTCGGGAAGCCGGTTCTGCCGCCAAGACGTCATTGCCAGCGTCCATCTCGCGCAGCGAGATAGCGAGGAATCTCGCTGCATGCGGGGAGATGCCTCGAGCCGCTCTTGCCGGGAGCGGGCGGTCTCAGAATGACATTCCCGCCGAGGACGGGGTTCTCGGCCGCGCCTTCTGGGGCGGCAACGGCGGCGGACGAGCGAGATGCTCCCGCACTTTCGGGGCGAACAACAAGACCCACAGCGGGCGAGGCGGAGTGGCCGCCTCGCCCGCACGGACCTTGAACCCGTCAGATCTAGAGCTTCACAGCCGTCGACTTGGAGGCCTTCAGCACCTGGGCGGCGGTGACCTCGCGCCCCAGCTCCTGGGACAGATAGATGCCCTGACTGACGAGCATTACGTTCAGCGCGATGCCCGCGGTGTCCAGGAGCGGCACCCGGCCCTGCAGGGCCGCGACCCAGTGCTGCTGCGAGCCATCATAGGCGTCGTAGTCCTTGACCCAGCGATGCCAGCGGAAGTCGGTGCCGCCCAGGTCGAGGTCGGCGCTGAACTCCACATCCCCTACCTGGGAGAAGAACTTCAGCGGATTGAGCTTGAGGCCACCCAGTGCGCCCAGTACCTTGCTGGACTCCGAGCCGTCGTAGTGCATGGCCCAGCTTTCCTCGATGTCGAGGGTGATGCCACCTTCCAGGCGCACGAACCCCAGCCCGAGCTCCTCCACGTTGTACCCCGAGTCCTTCTTCTGCTTCTCATACATCGGGATCTCCTGGTGGGTGGCGCCGGAGATGGTGAGCGGCGTGGGGTTGCCCAGCAGGTCCAGCACCTGGGCCAGGTGGTAGACGCCCATATCGTACATGGCGCCGCCGGCCGACTGGTCCTTCTGCACGAAGGCCGGAGTGCCGTAGCCGTCCACGTACACGCGGCCCCGCCGGCGAAAGCCGTAGGAGCGGGCGTAGTACAGCTTGCCCAGATGCCCCTCCCCGATGAGCCGCCGGGCGGTCTTGTGCTCCTTGCTGTAGAGCGTTGAGAGCTGAATATGCAGGTGCCTGCCGGTCTTTTCGGCCGTGTCGACCATCCTCTTGGCATCCACGTACGAGCCGGCCATGGGCTTTTCGCAGTACACGTGTTTGCCCGCCTCCAGCGCGGCGATGGTCACGGGGGCGTGCAGGTTGTTGTGCAGGCACACGTCCACGGCGTCCAGCTTCTTCATCTCCAGAAGCTCGCGGAAGTCGGTGAAGACATCCGGAATCTCGTTGGCCTCGGCGACTTTCCTCGCCTCCTCCTCGTTCACGTCGGCCACCGCCACAAGCTTGGCCCCCGGAATGCCCCTGTAGGTGTTGATGTGTGACTTGCCGATCATGCCGACCCCGATGACGCCGATGCGGATGTCCTTTGCCATGCGTGATCTCACCCTCTTTGGTGTACTCCGGGGACGGTATGCCTTGCACCCTCACCCGGGGAGCGCCGCGGCGCTGTGGTTCGCGCCATCTTGCACCCGGAGCGCCGGGGGGTCAAGAGGCCGGTGGCCTCGAGCCCTCGTCGAGCAGACCGGGGAGGTCTCCGCCCGCCGATGCGGAACTCAAGGCCATCGTGGCGGCGCCCCCCCACCGGTCGCCGCAGATCCGGCATCATCGGCAGCCGCCCCGAATCGGGAGAGCGTCTCATGGAGAAGGTACTGCTGGTCATCGGCGATGCGGCGGAAGTCACCGACACGCTCTATCCATACTACCGCATCCCCGAGGATGGGTACGAGATGGTGGTCGCAGGACCCGAGAAGCGCGTCTACCACCTGGTGCAGCACGACGGCCATCCAGACTGGGACATCACCATCGAATCCAGGGGGTACAACTTCGCGGCCGATATCGCGTTTTGCGACATCGTGCCCGAGCAGTACCTGGGCTTGGTGATCTCCGGCGGCCGGGCCCCCGAGTACATCCGGTATGACGAACACCTGATGGCCGTGGTCAGGCACTTCGCGCGGTCCGGCAAGCCCATCGCCAGCGTCTGCCACGGCATCGAGATCCTCGCCAAGGCCGACGTAATCCGCGGCAAGAGGGTCACTACGGTCGCGAAGTGTCGCTTCGATGCCGAGGTCTGCGGGGCCACCTACGTGGATGCCCCGGTAGTCGTGGACGGGAACCTGGTGACCGCACGCACCTTCCACGACAACACTCAGTGGATGGGCGAGTACATGAAGCTGCTCAACGCCGCCAGGGACGCGGAGTGCCGGAGTTGAGCGTCTCGCCCCCGAACCATCACACCGTCCGAGGAAGTGCCGACCCATGGAACCGGTGAGACTACTGCAAATCGGCTGCGGCATGATGGGCGCCCGCCACGTGCGCGGCCTCGGAGAGCTGGAGCGTGTCGCTCCCGGCTCCGTGCGGCTGGTGGCGCTCTGCGATCAACGCCTCGAGCAGGCACAGAGCGTGGCGGAGGAGGCCGGGCAGCTTCTGGGCTACAGGCCGGTGGTCTATGCGACGGTGGACGAAGCTCTCGCTACGGAATCGGAGCTAGACGCCGCCGACGTGGTCACCGACCCCCGCTCACATGACGCCATCGTCATCCCGATTCTGCAGGCAGGGCTGGATGTACTGTGCGAAAAGCCGCTGGCGGTGACCGTCGCCCGCGGCAGGAGGATGGTTGATGCCGCGCGGCGTGAGGGCAAGGTGCTCGCCGTCGCCGAGAACAACCGCCACGACCCCATGAACCGCCTGGCCCGCGCGGCCCTGGACGGCCATATCATCGGCGACCCCAATTTCGTGCTCAACCTCGCCGTCAGCCGCGGCAGCGGGATCATCGCCACCGCCTGGCGCCACCGCCTGGCCATGGGCGGCGTGCTTCTGGACGTGGCCATCCACATGGCCTACATCATGGAGTACATGCTCGGGCCGCTGGAACGCGTCAGCGCCATCGCGCAACTCGTGCAGACACAGCGCCGCGGTGCGGAATATGACGGTAGGCAGGTGGAGGTGGCCGTGGACGCCGAGGACGCGTTCTCGGCGGTACTGGAGTTCGCCAGCGGCGTCGAGGGGCACTGGACGGTGCACTTCGCCAGCCCCGGAGAGAGCCTCCAGAAGCGCACGATCATCGGCTGTGCCGGCAGCATGGACCTGTCACCGGACCGCTCCGGCCGGCCGGTCACCGTCCAGTGCGGCGACGACAGGCTCTCGGGCGATGTCCTCGCCGGCGCCCTCCCCGAGTATGCCCTGCCCGAGATCGAAACCGCCCTGTTCGGCGAACGCCCCGGCAGCTACACCCTGGCCGGGCCGGTGACGGACCGTAAGCTCCTGGCCGCCGAGATGCACTCCTTCGCCCGCGCGCTGCGCGATGGTGGGGCTCCGGAAGCCGACGGCGCTCAGGGCCTGAGGGCCGTGGCGATCGTGTATTCCGTGCTGGAATCGGCGCTCATCGGACGGCCCGTACTCGTGGACGAGGTGCTCTCCGGGGCGCTGCACACGTACCAGGACATGGTTGAGGTAGCGGAATAGGCCCAACTGGCTATCCGCCCCTGCGCACCAACACCCGCGGCAGCCAGGCATCCGTGTGGTAGGGGCGGTCCCTCCACACGTAGAAGAGGTCCGCATACGGTCTGATCCGCCGCGGCCCCCCGCCGTCTTCGAGCCCGGAGAGTTCCTCATCGAAGACCACCTCGAGCCGCAACCGCACCGTCTCCCCCGGCCCTATCGTCGCCGGCACGGCGCCCGCGACGATGCGCGCGCGCACCGACCGGGCAGCACCGGCATCGGTGAAGACGCTCAGCACCCCCCCGTCGAACACAAAGCAGTAGCCTCCGGGGGTATCGGCATACAGCTTCTCCGACAGGCGGAAGTGGCACTGCTCAAGCGGGCTGTCCTCCAGATTGCTGAACTCCACGATCGCCTCGTACGGACGCCCCGCCTGCACTGCGGGACAGACCAGTTCGGGTCTCCGCGGGTCGTACCCGACGACCGGTAGCTCATCGGACAGGCCTGCGGTGAAACGATGCCGAGGGATGTATGGCGGGAAGTGCTCCACCGTGTCGCCCTTCGGCCGCCCCTTGATATCGATGAGGCCCCACGGGCGCAGGAACGGCTTGATGTAGTCGGGGTCCGTGGTGCCGATGAAGTAGCCGTCCAGGCGAAAGCCCCGCAGCCCACCGTCCTCGCCGTACTGCGGCACGGCTCGGTCCGCCCAATGCTTGCCCCCCCAGTGGTCATTGAGCACGAAATAGCGCGCCCCGGCCACCCATGAGGGGTCGTACTCGCCGGGTCGGGGAGTAGTCAGATTGCGCCAGCCGTCCAGCACCGTCTGGCGATAGTGCTCGATCTCCTGGGGCTTGTACGCCCTGGGGCCGCGGCGCCACGTAGCGTCCCTGTCCAGACTCTCCGGGAGCGGGAAGCACGACCAGCCCTCCGTGATCACAATCGGAATATGCGGGTCGCCGCGGTAGTCCATCTCCTGGCGACTCTCGATGATCTGCTCCATGTCCACGTGGCAGCCCGTGGGCCCGTAGGCGTGGATGGCGAGCAGGTCGAAGTGGTCCTTGGCCCCGGCGCAGTACAGAGCGCCGATGTGGTTGCGGTCTGAGTAGCACAGGTTGCCGATGGTCAGCCGGTTCTCGGGATGGGCCCGCTTCATGCCGCGGTGGATGGCGCGAATTGGGTCCATGTAGTAGAAGTGCCAGTCGGCGAAGTGGGGCCTGTAGGTCTCCGGTGCCACGAGATCGCGCTCGTTGCCGCCGGTCTCAAACAGCGTAACGCCGTAGGTCTCCCGGGCGAAGCGGCACGCCGCCTCGGCCCACCGCTCCAGGCACCGGTTGTAGCGGGGAATGTCTGAGAAGCGGAAACGCTCCGCCCACGGCGTGCCGAAGAAGTGAAGGTGGCAGATGAGGTGGCGCCGCGACAGGTCGCGCGGGTCGGGCCCGACCCGGGAGAAATCGAACCGCGGCTCGCCCTCGCCCGGGTCCTCCCGTTGCGTGTCGGCCCAGTGGATTCCGAACTCCCCGACATTGGCCCCCGTCGCTTCGATCACCCGCCGACGAATCTCCTGAGGCGGCCCCTGATCGTCCCCGGGCTCTCCGGGGTCCACACCCGGAGCGGAGAAGTAGAGCATGAACCCGTCGGGTACGGTGCCCGCCGGTTGGCGGCCCGCAGATTCCGGCGCCGCCTCCGTACCGACCTTGGGCAGATCGCGGAATGCCAGGTAGCTCTCCCTCGGCTCGATGGCCGGAGCCCTGCGGTCACGGGAGCACAGGCCGAAGTCATGCCCGCTCCCGTCCTTGGCCTCGGGCAGGTCCGTGAGCACGAGGTAGGACGCCTGCTGCACCATGTGGTACTCCGGCCGGGCAAGCTCGGTCAGGACCTGCCGCAGGTGCCGGGCCTTGACCGCCTCGTCGGTCGTGTTCCAACCGTACTCGTTGAGCCACAGCTTCTTGTGTCCGTCGCCGTGGCGCACCAGCACCCGGTAGGTATCGTGGATGGCCCTCCAATGCAGGGGGGTACCGTAGGGATGGATGGCCACGGCATCGAAGCTGTCGCCGCCCCCGTGGGTGTAGATGTCCTCCAGGTACCGGAAGCCGTCTTTGACCCCCTCATGGTAGTCCAGGCCACCGACGGCCAGAACGCACTCCGTGTCGGCGGCCTTCATGGCCGTGTACCACCTCCTCAGCCACGGGACGTAGGTGTTGGCCATGTGCCCGTTGGCGCCGCCGTCGTTGATCCAGGAGCAGCCGTTGGGCTCGTTCCAGAACTGGTAGTACCTGACCTTGCCCCGATAGCGGGCGGCGAGGGTGGAGCAGAACCGCTCGAAATCCGCGGCATAGCGCTCATCGGGGGGGAAGCGATAGCCGATTCCCGGGATCTCGGGGGCCGCGGGAGGCAGGGCCCAGTCGGGCGTGAGGCCCACATAGGCGAACACCTCCAGCCCGCGTCTGCGGGCCTCGGCCACCTGGTGGTCCACATAGTCCCAATGGTACTCGCCCGGCGCAGGCTCGATGTCGATCCAGGCGAAGTTGGCGGGGACGTTCGTGCCGCCCATCTGCCGGATCCTGTCCATGCTGAGGCGGTCGAACGCCTTGGCCCGCTCATCGGGCAGGCCGAGCCAGCGGCCCCAGGTCATGCCGCAGCCGTAGATGAGGGGGCGCGGCTCGGGGGGTGTCTGTCCCATCGCCGACGAGACGGCGAGGACGGCGCAGAGAAAGTGAGTGGCGAGCACGGTTCCTCAGCTCCGGAGTCGGGTTGGGGGATCAGTTCGCTGCACATCCGATGAGGGCCTGCCGCGGAGGCCCGCAGACGGAGAAGCACGCGGCGACCGAGGAGCACATGGAGCCGGAGGGACGGCAGAGCGCGGAGGCGCGGACGGCACCCGGAGACAGCCGAGCATTGCGCGAGGGTCTGAGGCATGGCGCCAGGCCCGTTCTAGCTCAACGGGCGCGGTGACCGGTAGCTTTCCGGGAGAATCGCCGCGATCTCGGCCAGGTCGGCGGCGCTCAGTGCCCAGCCGGCGCCCCCCACGTTCTCCTCCACCTGCGCCGGACGCTTAGCCCCACAGATCGCGCAGGTGACCTCCGGGTGAGACAGGACCCAGTTGATCGCCACCTGCGCCACGGACCGCCCCAGTCTCGCGGCAATGGGGCGCAGAGCATCCACCGCCGCGAGATTCCGGGCGAAGGCATCATCCCTGTACAGGGCGCTTTGGGACCGAACGTCCCCCGGCGCGAAGCTGTGATCGGCGGAGAACTTGCCGGTCAGAAGGCCCTGCGCCAGCGAGCCGTAGGCCATGACACCCACGCCCTGTTGGGCACAGAAGGGCAGTAGGTCCGCCTCATTCTCGCGGTAAAGCATGTTGAGAGGAACCTGATTGGAGACGATGAGAGCCACGGCCAGCGCTCTTTTCAGCTCTTCTACCCCGTAGTTGGAGACCCCGATGTACCGGGCCTTGCCCATCGTGCGGATCTCATCGGCCGCTCCGACGGACTCCTCGATGGGCACGTGGGAGTCGGGCCAGTGGAGCTGGTACAAGTCAACGTAGTCCAATCCGAGACGGTGGAGGCTGTCATCGATGGCCCGGTGCAGCCACGCGGCGCTGGCGTCGGTGCGGTAGTTGCCTCCATCGTTCCACCTCCGGCCGCCCTTCGTGGTGATGAGCACCCGGTCACGCACGTCCCGCAGTTCCCGCCCCAGCACCTCCTCGGAGTGCCCGTGGCCATAGATGTCGGCGGTGTCGAAGAAGTTGATGCCAAGGTCGACGGCCCGGCGGAGCGCCGCACGCCCCTCGGCCTCGTCCACCTCCCCCCAGCCTCTGCCCCCTATCGCCCAGGCTCCGAAACAGACGGCGGACACCTGTAGGCCGCTGGGACCCAGTGTGCGGTATTCCATGGGAAGAAGGCCTCCCGACGTGGATGATGGCGACAGGAAACGCACTGTGTGGGGCCGCGATGGCGGCGGGGATGGCTCTCGGCCCGGGAGCCCGAGCGACGACAGACCCGCGAGGCGTCTAGCCCGCGGACCGCCCGGCCAAGAGTGGCTCCCACACGTGGCGGAAACTGCAGGCGGGGAGCACCAGATTGGCGTTGGCCTGCGAGCTGTACATCACCGCCAGCCCCAGCAACTCCCCGGCCGCGTCTGTGCACGGCCCGCCGCTCATGCCCTCCCTCACGGGGATGTCGGTGTTCAGTGCCGTCGGCGTCCCGGCGCCACTGCGCATGACCGCGGTGATGCGCCCTTCCTGCAGCCGCGGCCTTGGGCCACGGCCGGAAGCTCCCGGGCCATCGGCCATAGGGAACCCCGCCAGGTAACACTCCGTCCCTGCCGCGATCCTATCGCCGTTGGCAACCTTCACGAAGGGGTAGCCCCGGGAAGGTGGTAGCTTCAGCAACGCATAGTCGCCCCCCATCTCGCCGGGCGACGGACTGCCGATGACGCCGACATGCTCGGTCAGCCGGGCGGTCAGCACCTCCGCCCGGCGTGTCCCACTACCCAGCACCACCTGGACGGCTCCGGAGGTGGCGGAGCGCACGACGTGGGCGGCGGTGAGGACGTGGCCCTGCCTCGAGATGATGACCCCGGTGCCCTGGACGGCCGCGCCATGCGGGTCTCCCTGGTCGGCGGGTACCATGACACGCACCGTGGCCCGGAGCAGCCGACTGGGGGTCCCGTTGCGGACGAGGGCGGCGGTCAGGATAGCGGCAAGCAGGAGAGCAGCCACCCAGGCGATGGCCATAGCGGCGCCACGCTTGCGCGGAAGAGGGGTCAGTCGGGCGGGCGCCCGGCTCAGCGACGGGAAGAAGCGGCGCATGGTGTCTCTGACGGCCCAGCGGCGGAGAGTGGAGACGGCGGCCCGCCCGGGGCCACCCTCTCGGCGGCCCTACCGCATCAGCCCCTCCCAGACGTGACTGAACCGGGACGTCGGCACTCCCAGCGCCGAGACTTCCTGCACGGCGGCGCCGGACGAGCGGTCGGCGATGACATGATGCAGGGTGATGATGCCCACGATCTGGCCACGGTCATTGGTCAGCGGCGCTCCCTGCATGCCCGAGTATGAGGCGATGTCGGTGTGGAAGGTGAGGGCCCCCTGGTCGCCGCCCCGGTCTATGCGGCCGATGCTCCCCCGGTCGATCTTGATATTGGGCCCCATGATGCTGGTCTGCATGTCCGGGAAGCCCGCGATGAAGCAGTGGTTGCCTTCGGTGATGTTGTCGCTGCGAACCACGGGCAGGCACGGCAGGGCCTGCTCGGACTCGATCTTCAGCAGGGCGTAGTCCTTCCCGGCGCCCTGTGGGCTGCTATCAGTGCTGCTGCCCACATGCTCGGTGATCTGCGCGCTGAGCGTGTTGGAGTCCTTGGACCCACTGTTGAGGATGACCTCGATGCTCTGTGCCCCCCCGTCCTTGACGACACCGGCGGAGGTGAGCACGTAACCATCGGGGGTGATGATGGCGCCGCTGCCGGTCCTCTCACCACCGTCCACCCGGATCCACACGGCGGCGCGCTTGAGATCACCGATGACGTCGCTACCGAACAGCGCGTAACCCAGGGCGGCGCCCAGGCAGGCCAGCGCGAGCAGAACCGCCAGGAACGTTGCTAGCCCGGAGCGGGGCAAGGGTGCGTCCTGAGCGGCGCCACCGATCAGTCGCGGGCTGTAGTAGGCCACCTGCAATCAACTCCTCGGGGGGCACTTGAGCGCACAGGAAGGTCCGGTCGGTGCCCCGGGTGTGGCGTGGACAAAGGGCAGGACAAACGGCGGCGAGCCGGGAGCTCGGGCGACAGCAACAAGGCCCGCTTCAGCTACGGCATGGCCGAAGCGCACCGACTAGATGCCTATATGCACCGACTTCTGCACAGATGGATCGAGTTCTCGGGTCGCGATCACGCCGTTCGTGAACGCGTAGGTCGGGCTTTCCACTCACATTATGCATGAGCGCATTGCGGCCATATCTCACCACAGCTAGGCCTCTATCGGTCGCCATAGTGCCGTTCTCCCCCCTCCTCCCGTCTCGCCGGTCGTATCGGCGAGT
>CAZXDD010000057.1:0-20786 GCA_964639415.1 uncultured Armatimonadia bacterium | reverse complement strand
CCCCCCCCACCCCCAACCCTACACTCTTTCCCTACACGACGCTCTTCCGATCTCGCAACCGCATGCGCCTTGCCCAGGAGATGCTGAGCAAGGCGGCGGCCCTGACCCCCGACAACCCGGCGATCATGCTTTCGCTGGGTGATGTGCAGCTCGCCCGGGGTCAGTACGCGGAGGCCGAGAGGTCCTTCGAGACCGCCGCGGCATTGCGTCCGGGGCAGGAGGCCGCCGACGGGGTCAGAATGGCCCAGGCCGCCACCACCACGCCGTTGTCACCGGCCTCGGGGCAGGAGATGGGGCAGGTTCCGGAGCTGCTCGCCGATGCTCGCTCGGTGGCGGGCAGGACCCAGGCCGTCGTGTCTGGCACCAGATCCCGCGCCGCGGCGGTAGGCACCAGGCTGGGCGCCACCGTCACCGGCACTCACAGCGTGCTGGACAGTCTCTTCGGGTTCGCGGAGAGCAATGCCTCCATGGCCAATGCAACTCAGGGCATCGTTGCCTACGCCAATGCGGCCATCAACCGCGCCGTGGACCCCGTCTATTCGGTGGAGACCCAGCGAGAGGCGCTGTTGCTGACGGCGGACCGCACCGGGGCGCTCACCCAGTCGTTGGTGCGGAACCTCGGCGACGGGCAGACCGTCCAACTGGCGGCCGGTGATGTGGCCATCCTGCGCCGGACGCTGGGCGAGACACGTCGTGCGCTGGACGATATCCAAGATGCCCTGTCCGAACTGGAGCGAGCGGAGCCCGCGGTCAGGGAGGCCCAGCAGCACGCGGAGCAGGCCACGGAGTACGTGGGGCGGATCATGCGTGGCGATCAGTCCAGGCAGGCGGTGGAGGGGGCTCAGCGCGCCTCGCAGTTGGCGGAGATCCGCGGCCTTACGGCCTTCGCCGTCACTCAGAAGTCCGGGCAACTGTCGGACCGCGCGGCCATGCGCTCGCTGGTGGCACGCATCAACCTCGCCGCCATCGGGGCCTCACCACAGACCCGGCAATGCCTGGACGGCCTGGTCGCCCACTATGTGCTGCGCGCGCCGAGCCAGGTGAAGCAGGCCCGGGACAGGGGCATGGGCTACGGCGAGGCGGCCGTGTTTCTCGCCGGCATGCGCAGCTCGCGTACCGACGAGGAGCAGATGTCTCAGGTCGCCCTGGGGGGCCGCAGCGTCGTAGACCAGATGGCTGCCGCCGGCCTGAGCGCCGAGCACTCCCTGATCCTCCTGCGCTTCCTCGCCGATGCCATCGAGTACGAGACGGCGTCATAGAAGCCGGCCGAGAAGTCCGGCTGGTCCGTCTCATGTCATTCCGAGCGCCCATCTCGCGCAGCGAGATAGCGAAGAATCTCGCTGAACGCCAGGAGATCTCTCGAGCTGCTCCCTCCGGGAGCGAACGCTCTCGGAATGACATTCCCGGCGAAGGTGGGGTTTCCGGCCGGACCTGTAGAGACCCAGCGGCGATCTGAACCGGCGCCTGCCCCGAACCTGCATAGTCTGAGTGGAAAGCCCGATCCCGCCCTGCGGGACGCTCGCCGACGGTAGGACTGCGGCCCCGCCGCTCGATCGTGCCTGCAGGCGCCCACCAATACACCGCTCCGTCACGAGGAGACCCATGCCACGCGATTTCGTCTACGACTTCCATCTTCACACGTTCCTCAGCGATGGCGCCCTGCTGCCCATCGAGCTTCTGCGCCGCTGCCAGGCGAAGGGCCACGTCGGCGTGGTCACCGCCGACCACACCAGCGCCAGCACGATGGAGCGCGTGATCGCCGAGGCGGCGGCGGACTGCGCTCTGGCCCGGGAATGCTGGGGCCTGGAAGCCTACGCCGGGACGGAGTTGACCCACGTGCCGGCCGCCGCTATTGCCTCTTCGGCCGCCCGCGCCAAGAGCGTCGGGGCGGCTCTGGTCGTCGTACACGGCGAGTCCCCGGTGGAGCCCGTGGAGCCGGGAACCAATCTGGCCGCCGCGGAGTGCCCCGACGTAGACATTCTGGCGCATCCGGGCCTTCTGACTTTGCAGGCCGCTGAGGCCGCGGCGCGAAACGGCGTGTACATCGAGGTTACCGCCCGACAGGGCCACGGTATGGCCAATGGACATGTGGTCAAGGTTGCGCTGGAAGCCGGGGCGAAGCTGGTCATCGATAGCGACACACATCGGCCCGAGGACATCCTGACACCCCAGTGGGCCGAGCACGTGGCGCTTTGCGCCGGCATCCCCGAGAACATGCTTCAGACGGTCCTGGTGGACCACCCCCGGGAACTGATGGGCCGTGCCCGGGCCAATGCCGCGAAGGCGGGACCGGCATGAGGCGTCTGCTTTGGTGGCTGACCGTGGCCTGCGCTTGCTGCGCCCTGATGGGCTGCGCCCGGGGCGGGGAGGGCATCACGGCCGCCCAGGTCCTCCTGGACGTCTACGTGCAGTTCGCCGGCCCGGTGGACGACTCGGCCCATTACTACGTGGCCTTCAACAGGGACTCGGGATTCGGTACTCGCTATCCGGTGCCGATAGCCAATGGGCCGTACTGGGGCAATGGCTGGGGAACGGGGTCGATCTCGCACTACGTCTACTACCATCTGGGCCAGTACAACGTCTATCAGGCGAACCTCACCGGCGTGCTGCGCCAGACCGGCGGGGGCGTCAACGGCGTGTCCGGTTCTCCGGCGGGCGCCGACGCGGGTCGCTACACGCTGCGAGTGGGCACGATCACCCATGGCGAGGCCACGGTGTCGGGCGGCGGCATGGTCACCTCCGCCGCGAACGCTTCCGGCCAGAACGCGGGTGACATCGCGCTTCAGACCGACGCGGCGGGACAGACGGTGGCCGGCAGCGTCAGTTTCACCCCCGCCGCCGACGGCGGGAGACCCGCCAACCAGGCGGAGCTGGCGCAGATCGCGGGCCTGAGCGCCGGTGGCGTCGCTCTGACCGCCGAAGCGCTGAGCGCCTTCGGGCTCACCCTGACCCTCGGCGCCGCGGGCGCCGGCACACAGACCATCTCTATCGCGCCCTCCGTCGCCGCCGTAGCCGTGTCCTTCGTACCCTTCGCCGGGGGCGCCGCCACCAACTCGGCGGCGACGCTCACCGCCAACTCCAGCGTCCCCACCGCGACCCCACCCATCGCCGGGGCGACCATCACCACCGGAGAACTGAGCGCCGGGGAGGCCCGGTGCGATGTGGAGATCTCGTCCACCCCCGTCCTCCTGGGCCGGCCATACGCCTATACTCTGCCCTCGGGCAGCAGCGCCCTGCGTTTCACCCTGGATATCGCGGATCTCGGTGACGCACTCACCGACCTGAGCTTCAATGTCATCAGCACCACCGAGCTCATCTTCGACCCCAACGTCACCGACCCCGACCAGCACTGCTACGACGGCCTGGGACCGCTGGGTGACAACGCGGTGGCTTTCAGCGCCCTGGAGTACCGATCGCACAGCAACCGGGACGCCTTCATCCCGGAGGGGTCCAATGACACAACGCTTCGCGGCACTGTGAGCGAGGCCCGGAAGTCGGCGGTGGACATCATCGACTGGACGGTGACGCTCAGGCGGCTCTAGCCCCCTTTGGGGCGGCACAACCGCTTCGTCCGCGGCCTCTCCCAGTCCGACGACCACGCCCGTGACCGGCGCACGGCAGCGCGCGGCCACCCATCAGGACCCTCGTGCCCGGCGGCTGAGCCGTGCCGGCGCCGTGGCCCGGCCCACACCCCAATCGATGCTGAGGTGGACGCACAATGCCCGCAGGTGTCCAGTCCGCCGGCCCGGCTTTGGCCATCAGGCGAGCCACTCTCTCGGATCTGCGGGATATCGTCATCATCGAGCACGACTCATTCCCCAGCCCGTGGCCGGCATGGAGCCTGAGACAGGAGATGTCCCGCCAGGACAGCATATTCCTGGTGGCCGTCTCCGCCGGCCGGGTGTTGGGCTACATCGGCATGCACGCCGCCGCAGGTCTGGGTCATGTAGGCACCCTGGCAGTGGGCTCGGCACACCGCCAGCGCGGGATCGGCGAAGCCCTCATGCTGGCGGCCCTGCAGTTGGGGATCGAGGCAGGGCTGGAGAGTGTTGTGCTGGAGTACCGTGTGAGCAATACGCGCGCCGGCAATCTCTACCAGAAGCTGGGGTTCGTCCCCACGCGCATCCGTCGTGGGTACTACTCCGACACCCAGGAAGACGCCGTAGAGACGCTGCTGTCCGGGCTGCAGGAGCCCTCGGTGCAGGAGCACCTCACCTCGCTGCGCCTGATCTGGCAGGACAAGCACGGCCGGGAGCTCCCGCGGCCGCAGGACTAGCCGCAGGACTGCAGGCCCGGCCGAGGAGCCCGACGCGCCCGAGTCCCGCCATTCTGAGCGTCAATCTCGCGCAGCGAGATGGCGAAGAATCTCGCTGAATGCCGGGAGATCCTGTGAGCTGCTCGCTCCGGGAGCAGACCCTCTCGGAGGAGCACCTGCATGCGAATGTCGGCTTCTGAGGCGCACCTGCAGGCCGGTAACCGCGGATGGCGCCGGCCGGGCGTCCCGTCAGCCCCTCCCCCAATGGAGTGATACCATGCCCTCTGGCGAGCTGAACCCTGAGAGCCTGATCCTGGGGATCGAGACCTCCTGCGACGAGACGGCGGCCGCCGTGGTGCGCGGCGGGAGCCACATCCTCTCCAGCGAGGTGGCCTCCCAGGATCTGCTGCACGCGCAATTCGGGGGCGTAGTGCCCGAGGTCGCCTCGCGCCGGCACTCGGAGATCATCACCGCCGTGGTGACCAGGGCTCTTGAGGATGCCGGCGTTGGTTGGTCCGACCTGGCGGGGATCGCGGTCACACACGGCCCCGGGCTGGTGGGCTCGCTACTGGTGGGAGTCGCGGCGGCCAAGGGCTATTGTCTCAGTACGGGGCTCCCGCTGGTGGGCGTCAACCACCTGGAGGCCCACCTGCTGGCCAACTTCCTCGTCGAGCCCGGCGCCGACGGCCCTCCGGCGCGGGACCTGTTCCCCGGTGTTTGTCTGGTGGTGTCCGGAGGCCATTCGGACATCGTGCTGGTGGAGCGGCTGGGCCAGTACAGGATTCTGGGCTGGACGCGCGACGACGCGGCCGGAGAGGCGCTGGACAAGGCGGCACGTGTCCTGGACCTGGGATACCCGGGCGGCCCCGCCATCGACCGCGTCGCTGCAGGCGCCAATGCCGGGGCCTTCGACCTGCCTCGACCTGTGATCGAGGGCAGTTACGACTTCAGCTTCAGCGGCCTGAAGACCGCTTTGGTCAGGACGCACGAGGCGCTGAGGGCACAGGGGAAGGCGGCGGACCCGGCGGCGGTGGCAGACCTTGCCGCCTCCTTCCAGGAGGCCGTGGTGGACACACTGGTGCGCAACCTCACCGCCGCAGCGGCGGCCTACGGCGCGCGCCAGGTCATGCTGGCCGGGGGCGTGGCCGCCAACTCACGCCTGCGCGAAGTGGTGCTGCAATGGGGGCGCAAAGCCGCCATACCGGTGGCCTATCCACCCCTGCGCCTCTGCACCGATAACGCGGCCATGGTCGCTGCAGCGGGCTATTACACGGCACGCCGCCACGGATGGGACACATTCGCTATCGATGTCTTCTCCGCCATGCCCATGGCCCAACACATCTGATAGTAGTGTGCGCTGGACCGCGACGAACCGAGAGCGCCGGAGCGCCGGGAACCGGTGGATAACGGCGCCTCGGCGTGGAAAACCCTGTGGAGAAGTACTCAAGGGGCCAGGAAACCGTGGAAAACCACTTGACACGGGCGATCAGAGCACCCTTGGCGAGACGGCCGTCCGAACTACGATGGATAGTGGTTTTGGCGAGGTCCTGACCCCAAAAGCCTCGGTACACCGGGCGTGACCGGCCTGCAGCCGGTTCCGCCAACTCCCCTACACCCGGGCAATCGTCACACTATCGGCATCATTCACGCCCAGCCCCATATCGGCCGCGATCCCCACGTAGGCTACGTCATCCACCGCCATTCCCAGCATCTCGGCTCCCAGCAGGTCCACGGCAACCATGTCGTGGGAGACGACGACACTGTTGGGCTGGAGGACATTGCCCGGCCCCTTGGGGCCGTTGGTGCTCAGGGCCCTGGTGGCGTCGGCGATGACGACGGTAGGACGCAGCGCACTGGCCAGGTCGGCGATGTTCTGGTGCAGGTTGGGCCCTCCGGTCATCTCCGACCTCTCCCTGTGGTACCTCTGCGGGTCGAAGATCGCGCCCATCTGGTTCTTCATGGACAGCGACAGGTTCGTGGCCGCGTGGTGTTTGAGGCACGGCAGGTTGATGTAGACATCGGCCTGGAGGATGTCTCTGGCGATCTGCTCTGATTTGATGTTGATCCCCTGGGAGACCAGGACTTCCTCGTACATCGACTCGCTATCCAGACTGATGAGCGGGACGTCGAGCTGCTCGCACACGGCCCTGGCGCCGCTCATCTCGAAGGCGACCACGCTGCGATCGCAGGAGTGCTCGACCACCAGTAGCTCGGAGGGCTGCGCCGATCTCACCACGCCGATGACGGCCGCCAACACCTCGGGGCTGGTATTGGCCCCGGTCTCCGGGGTGCGCCCCCAGGCCAGGCAGGGCTTGATCACCACCGCATCGCCCTTGCGAACGATGGCGTCCAGCCCGGCATAGGCGGCGATGGCGTCGGTGACGAGGGCTGCGGGATCCGGCCCCGTGGCCACCGCCGCATGGACGTCGCCCGGGGGGGAGGTGAAGACGCGGTTCTCCCCCACCTTTCCCGGCCCGGCACCAACGTCGGGCCCGCCTCCGTCCGCGGCGGGCGGAGACGGGGGGGCGGCCGACGTCCCCGCGTTCTGGGTCGGTGGTGCCGGCATGCCGGCCACGCCGTCTCCCTGCCTGGTGCAACCGACGGTGCCCAGAGCCACGGCAGCCCCGGCGATGGCCGCACCTTTCTTGACGAAATCTCTGCGATCCATTCAGATCAGCTCCTGTCGGCGCCGGGTCGCGGCATGGCCGTGGCCGAGGCCCGCTCCGATCTCTCCCTGCATGTAGTCTACCCCCGGCCTGTCGCCGCCAAAGGTGGTACGACACCGCCGCCCCCGGACGCGGCCCGACACTCCCGCCCTGTCCTCCGGGGGGCGGAGGGCGACCGCGCGGCCCCGGGGGTCCTGGAGGTCCGGCGGCGCAGCTTGGCCTCGCCGGGAGTGTGGGCCCGCGGGCAGACCTCTACCGCGGCGCACGGTCCGGCCGACGGGCCCAGATGGCCAGGTTCGCGCCCTCCATGGGCAGATGCTCGCGGTGCACCTCGTAGCCGGGTCCGACGAGGCCGGCCAGATAGTCACACCAGTTCTCAAAGCTGCGCCGCACACCGTCGCGGGGCAGCACGCAGCAGGGCACCACGACGAAGCCCACCCGCAGCCTCACCGCCTGCCGGACGATGTCCTCGGTGGCCTCGTCCGGGTGCAGGCCCACCAGCAGATCGGCCGCATCATCCGCCCGCAGAGGCCTGCGTTCGTAGCGCAAGCGGGAGATGAAGCCCGCTTTCTGCGCGGCCTTGCGGTACCGGCGCCTCACCGCCTTGCGCCGGGGGTCGATAACGGTCACCGTGTATCCGTGCTCGGCGAGGTGATAGCCCAGGACGCCGGTGCTCCCCGCCACGTCCAGCACGGTGGTGGTCTCCGGCCGCGGGAAGCGCCGGGCGACGAACCGTGCGACCACCTCAAAGCGCCGACGCTTAGGAATCGTGGGGCTCGCCCCCTTCCGTCTCCGCCGGCTTGAGCCCCGCGGCCAGAGGCCGCGTGGCCTCCGCCGCCGTGGGGCGCCGCGCCCCGCCCTTGTGGGGGTTGCGCCACAGCCCCGGCCTGCTGGTGGTCTCGCACGAGCCAACGCCACAGACGAAGTCGTTGAGCTCCACATTGCGGATCACCATCAGCCGGGGACGGAACAGGTAGCGATAGGTGGAGGCCAGATGCAGGCAGATCCCGGGCCCCGTCGAGCCACCGATGTCGACGAACACCACCTCGGCACTCTCGGTCTGCGCCAGGACCCGGCCGGCATCGAAGGCGTCGGCATTGACGAAGGTGATGTTGTCGTAGCGGGCGCAGCGCTCCCGGGCCAACGCGACATTGGCCGCCGACTTCTCCACAGCAATCACGCGCTGGGCCGCCTTGGCCAACCGCATGGTGGTGTGGCCCTCTGCGGCCCCCAGCTCAACCACGGTGTCGCCGGGCAAGACGTGGGTGCCTGCGAACCGTCGGTACGTCCCGACCTGCGCGCACACGTGCATCTCGAAGGCGGGAGCAGGTCTTGTGCCCTCATCTGCCATGCGGGGAGGCCTCACTCATGGTGAACGCTCCGGAGCGCCTCGCTCAGCCCCGCACCGGCCGCTTCACCGGCGGGAATCAGGGCGTAGACGGGCGCCTCGGACAGTGTGATCTGGGGACCCGTCAGCCGGGCTCCGCAGGTGTCGAAGTAGTCGCAGCCGGGGGTCCTGTCCATCCGGGCGCTCCCGTACTCCAGCCAGAGCACCGCCACGTGGGCACCTGCGGCCTCCGGGGCGCGGAACACATAGCCGTGCAGATCGCCCTGTAGCTCCAGCCGGCGGACGAACTCTGGGCGCCCCCCCAGCAGGCGGCACATGGCCGCCTGGGTGGCCGCGATCTTCCGTGGCGCTCCGGCGTCCTCGAAGAAGATCGCCGCCCCGGAGTCCCTGTTCACCACAGTGGTCCAGATGTGGTAGAAGACCTTCTCCACCCCATTGGCCAGCATGATGACGCAGGCCCGGGTATTGTAGCACGCCTGCCGCCATTCGCTGTCCAGGAGGTCGGGCCAGCCGTGGGGGAAGGGGTCCGGGTCGTCGTCGGCGTAGTAGGCAAACTCCGTCATCCAAAGCGGCTTCCGCCGGCCGCTTTCGTCCATGAGCGCCAGCAAGGCCTGGAACTGCCCCTCGAGCCCTTCGGGCTCTCCGGATGGGTAGGCGTGGACGCTCACCGCGTCGCAATGGTTCAGCCCGCCGGCGCGGAACATGGGGCCGTAGAGGTTGAGCATGCTCGGGGGCGCGCTGTAGCCGCCGATCACAAGGCACTGTGGGTCGGCACGCTTGCACGCCGCGGCAACCTCGGCCAACAGGGGCACATAGTCCTCGGGGGCGTAGCCGTGCTCCCGGGGCAGTGAGTAGGAGGTGAAGAGGGACTCATTGAACACCTCCCAGACCCGCACATCCGGGCTGTAGTGCCGGACGCAGGTCTCCGCGTACTTGCCCAGGTCGGCGGCGCTCTGAGGGGCGAAGGCCTGGCGGATACGGTTGCCCGGATAGCCGGGGGTCTTGAGCTCCGGCGGGGCGGTGGACGACCACTCGGCCGAGGGGAAGGGAAACATGCACAGTGTCTGCATGCCCAGGCGTCGCGGGCGGGCGATGTGGAAGTCCGACTGATCGAAGGTGAAGCGACCGGGCTCGGTCTCCACATGCTCCCACTTCAGCGACCAGTCCCGAACCCAGGAGATCCCCAGTTGGCGGGCCAGCCGCACCTGAGCGTCGAAGGCATAGGCGTGGTTGATGCCGAAGGCGGTCTCCGCCTGCTCGGGGATTTCGGGGTGGAATACCAACCGTCCGGAGCCCTCGGCCTCCAGCGGCCCCCGGCGCACCGTGACGGTGGCGCGGTAGAAGCCGGGACCGGGGAGCCTGACCTCGAACAGATGGACGTTCCCCGTGCCCGAGGCCTGTACCTGCCGCCGCAGGTCCGCCACCGGCACGTCGGAGAAGTCGGTGAGCCGTAACCGGACGTCGACGGGACCCGGCTCCTGTGCGCACAACTGCACCGGGACTTGGGCCGCGACGGCCTCCAGATCGGTGACGGCGGCGAGGATGGGCTCCACAGCCACCTCCAGCGGGCGGGGGACGAAGTCGGTGGCCTCGGCGCCGCGCTGAAGCTGGACACTGTCCAGCAGCACCGTACAGCCCCCGAAGGCCTCTTCATCCTCGGGCTTGAGGGTGGGCCCGAGTTGTACCAGTGCCAGGCCCCCTTTGGCCACGCAGGTCACCGAGTACCGTTGCCATTCGCCGGTGAGCTCCACCCGGCTCTGGGCCGCGCCGCCCTCGCCCTGCAGGCCGATCATCGCCGGCACTCCGGGACGGTCGGCGCGCATGTACGCCGAGAGCGTGTAGGTCTTTCCGGCCGCCAGGGGCACATAGCCAACGCACTGGAGGTAGGGGTCGCGCAGTGGGCGGCGGGTCATCTCGAAGTAGTCGAAGAAGGTGGCATACTGCGGGTCGTCGGGGTCCCACCGGATCGCGGCGCAAGCGCCGCCGGCGGCGCCGCCGACCAATCGCCGCTCCCAGCCCAGCGACCAGTGGTTCACCATGCTCCAGCCGCTGTGCAGCTCGAAGCCGCCGTTGGGTAGCAGGTTCGTGTGGCCGGTGTCCGGATGCACGTTCCGCGGTGGCGGGGCCGGGGCCGGTGTGATGCAGAGGTCGGACAGCCACAGGGTCCCGGTGGCGGTGAACCAGACCTGGAGCCGATTCGTCCGGTGGCTGTCTCCTTTGCCGTCGAAGCGCACACGGAGCTCGCGCCACTGCTCTCGCGGCCGCAGCGAGAACCTGCGGCTCACCTGTCTCCAGCCGTCGGTATCCTGCATCAGCACCCACGCTTCGGACAGGTTCTCCCCCCTGAAGCGCACCACCAGCTCGTACCACTGGCCCCTGTGGATCGGCACCGTGCCCACCTGGGCGAGCATGACGTGGCCGGCCTCGAAGTGGGTACAGTCGATCCTCTGCGCGTAGCCTCCGCCGGGCAGCGGCTCCAGCGACAGCGTGGCCCGCAGCTCTTCCGGCGGCGCATTGGGGACGAACCTCCAGTCGTCGGCGACGCCATCGCCGTCGGTATCGGCGGAGAAGTCCCCGTTGACGACCAGATTGCCGTCCTCCTGTGCGCCGCACCACGCCACCGTCAGGAGTATCACGGCCATGCAGGCCCAGGACCGATCCATGGTGAACCTCCATCCGTCCGCTTGAGGTGTGGCCGCAGGTGTCCGGTCTCGAGCACCGGCGCCCCGGGCGAGCAACGCCCATCCCGTCAGGAGTGATCGTCCCTTGTCAGACCGCATCGGCATTGCCATCAACGCCTGTGGCTGGGTGGCCCACGAGCACGCCAAAGCCATCGTGCGCAACCCGCATACGCATCTGGTGGGCGTCACCAGTCGCAGCCCGGAGAGCGCCCGTCGTCTGGTGACCCAGCTCGGCCTCGACTGTCGGATCTACCCGGACTACCAGGCGCTCCTGGCCGACGATGCTGTGGATGCCGTGGCGATCACGACGCCCAACTACCTCCACACACCCGACGCGATCTCGGCCTGTCGGGCCGGCAAGCACATCATCCTCGAGAAGCCGCCGGCCATCAGCCACGAGCAGTGCGACGCCCTGCTACAGGCGGTGGCGGCGGCCCGGGTCAGCAGCGTCGTCAGCTTCGTGCTCCGCTGGAACGGTCTGGTTGCGAACATCCGCAGCCTCATCGACAGCGGCGCCCTGGGGGAGGTGTTCTTCGCCCAGACCGACTACTGGCACGGGGCCGGCAGCGTCATCAGCCCGGAGCGCTGGATCGCCAGGAGGGAGTTCACGGGCAGCGCGATGCTGGCCGGTGGGAGCCATGCCGTGGACATCATGCGCTATCTGGTGGGACGCGAGCCGCTGACCGCCACGGCCTTCTCCCGCCCCGGCCTGGAGGGCTTCGACTTCGATACCACGGAGGCCGGCCTGCTCCATTTCGATGGAGGAGCCATCGGGCGCGTCTCGGCCTGCCTGGACATGGTTGGCCCGTACCAGTTCAACATCGAGCTGCTCGGCGACCGCGGCACCGTTCGCGATAGCAGGTTCTGGTCGCGGGCGCTGACCCCTGCCCAGTCGGACTTCGCACACATTCCCTGCGTCCTGCCCAATAGCGGCGACGTGGCCCACCATCCATTCCAAAGTGAGATCGACCACTTCGCCCGCTGTATCCTCGAGGGCCGTGACTGTCGGCCCAACATCGCCGACGGCGTTGCCACAGTGCGCGCCTGTCTGGCCCTGGACGAGGCCGCCCAGACCGGCCGGGTCGTGACCGTGCGGCGGTAGGTGCCCGGCCTCTGACTCGCCGGAGAGCTAGGACTTCGCTCTCTCGATGGCGGCCACGAGCTGCTCGATGTCGAAGGGCTTGCGGATGACGGCGGATACCCCCGGGGCCGCCATCTCCTCGGTGGCCGCGGGCTCCGAGCGCCCTGTGATGACGATGATCGGGGGGGGATCGTCCAGCCCCCGGGCGGCCTCAATCACACTGTGCCCGTTGCCGGCGGGCATGAGGATGTCGGTGACGATCAGGTCGAATCTGGTCTTGGCCAACTCGGAGGATGCCTCACTGGCGGAGCCCGCCGTGGACACCCGGCATCCCCGTCTGGTCAGGTCTCTGAACAAGAGGCGCTGCAGGTCGGTCTCGTCCTCGACCAGGAGGATTTGGAGGCCGGCCACCGTGCTGTCGGGAGGCGCCGGCGGTGGCGGAGTGGACGCGACGGGCGTGGCCGGCTCCTGCACGGCGAAGTTCATGACGAATGTGGCACCCGCGCCCGGTTGGCTGTGGACCTCGATGGTCCCACCGTGGGCCGTGATGATGCCATGGGAGACGGACAGCCCCAGACCGGTGCCCGGCACGTCGCTGTCACCGAGCCTGCCCTTGGTGGTGAAGAATGGCTCAAAGACGCGGGGCAGATGCTCGGGGGCGATGCCCACTCCGGTGTCGCGGATGGTGACAACGATGGTTCCCGGGGAGTCATCGGCGGGGTGGTGTTTGGTCTCCACGGTGAGCACTCCGCCGTCCGGCATGGCCTGGCAGGCATTGATGATGAGGTTCAGGAAGACCTGCTCGAGCTGGCCGCGGTCGGCCCGGATCTTCTTGGCCAGAGTGCGGTAGTCGCGGTCGACGGCGATCCCCGCGGTGGAGATCTGCTGGGCCGCGACGGCCAGAGCCGCTTCGATGGCCTGCTCGACATGCATCTCCTCACGTCTGGGCTGCTGTGGCCGCGCGAAGGCCGTGAGATTGCGGCAGATCTCCCCCCCCCGCGCTGTGAGCTTCAGCACGAGCTGGGCGAGCTCTTCATAGTCGGAGACGGAGGCCGTGGTTGTCGCCACCTGCGCATTGATGCGCATGCTGGCCAGGATGTTGTTGAACTCATGCGCGACACCGGCGGCCAGTTGTCCTACAGAGGCCAGCCGCTGGGCGTCCTCGGCCCGAGCGCGCTCGGTGATATCACGCGAGATCCCGAACAGCACCGGCTGATTGCGCCAGGTGCCCCGTGCTATCTTGGTCTCGACGGGTACCACCCGCCCGTCCCGGGTGAGGATCGGAATGGTGCATACCGCGCGGTGTCCGGCAAGCATCTCGCGGAAGGCTTCGACCACCTCGGCCCGGCGAGCGGGGGGATGAAGTTCGGACACGTCGAGCCCCACCAGATCGCTCGCGGTGCACCGGAATAGTCGCTCCGCCGCAGGGTTAGTGGCGAGGATGCGACCATCAAGCCCCGTCACCAGGCAGGCATCCTCGATGCTGCCGAACAGGGTCTCGAGGTCCTCCTGGCTCTGGCGCACGGCCTCGTCGGCACGGACCCGCCCCAACACCGCCCCCACCTGAGCGGCAATGGCCTCGATGGAGTTGCGCGCATCGGCAGAGATGAAGTGGGAACTGTGGCTGGAGACGTTCAGCACGGCCAGGACGCGGTTTTCGTGGGCGACCGGGACCATGGCAAAGCCCTTCAGCCCCTCCGTGCCCGCGGCGTCCTGGTCCGGTGCGGTCCCGGCGTCGATATGGGAGTAGATGGGGTGGCCCTGTGCGGCCAACCGGGCAGGCACGGACCGGACATCGTAGTGCGCCGAGGCCGCCAGGAAGCGGTCCGATAGCCCTGCGGAGGCCGCGAGATGGAGGCTCCCGTCGTGCTCGTCGGCGATGTACACGGCCCCGCTGTCGACGCCCTCGATCTGGAGGGCCGCGGCGAGGATCAGGCCCATCGACCTGTAGAGGTCACTCTCCGAGCTCAGCGCAATCGCCAGGTCACGCTGCACGCGGGTGAGCTGCTCGACCTGGTGCTCCCGGGTCACGTCCCGCGCGATTCCGACGACTCCCACCGGCACGCCGGAGCTGTTGCGCGCCAGCGCCGCGTTCACCCGGTACCATCGCAGTGAGCCATCGGCGTGGACCGCGCGGCAGGCCACCCCCGCCCGCGGCGTCCCGGACTGGGCGAGGCTGTCCATCTGGGTGGTGAAGTGCTCTACATCGTCGGGATGGATGAACTCCGAAAAGTGCCTGCCGATCACCGCATCCGGGCCGTGCCCCAGCATCTCCGACCAGTTCGCGGACGCATAGGTGATCTCGCCCTGCATGGACATGAACAGGATGATATCATTGGCCTGCTCGATGAATGTGCGGAAGCGCTCCTGGCTCTCCAGGAGCGACTCCTCGACCTGGCGCCGGCGGATGATGTTGCCCAGCACCGAACAGAAGACCGCCAGGATATCCTGTTGTGCGGGGTCCTGCTCCGCGCCACTGATGGCCGCGTCATTGAACAGGACACCGACCGGTGTTTCGCTGGCCCCGATGTAGGTGTAGGCGATCCATCCGTCACGGCCCAGTCTGCGAGTGAGGGTGCCCTCGGTCTCGACGTAGGCGTCCACGTAGGTGCCCCATGCGGGCCGGCCACGGTCCTCGAGGCGTGTCGGGTCCCACTTCTCATCGAAGGGCAGCCGCACGTGGTGCTCGTCCACGGTCTGCGCGTGCAGATCGGTGCCGTAGGTGCCCTGCAGGGTGTCACCGTCGATAAGGTATACCGAGCATCGCTCGAGGCCGAGGTGCGTTCGCGCCAGCTCCACGGCTCGCCGGTAGAGGGTCTCGGTGTCGGCACAGGCGATCAGCTCGTCCGCCGCGGCGATGACGGCCCGCAGGCCCGCGGCCGTCCTGCGCTCCCGCTCCTCGGCCCTCTTCTGCTCGTCGATGTTCCGGGCGATGCCCACGTAGGCGGCGATGGTGCCGTCCTCCGCCCAGATGCACGAGATGCTGCCCACGTGCCAGCGCCACTGCCCGTCTCCGTGGGGCACACGGTATTCCATACTGCTGGGCGACGCCTGGTCCTCGGCGTAGGCCGCGAAAGCGGCCTCCACGCCGGGAGCATCGTCGGGATGGAGAAGGCTCAGGGCCGACTTGCCCAGGAAGCCGGAGGGATCGCGCCCCACGAGGTAGCTGTAGTTCGGGGATATGTAGGTCAGGGTGAGGTCCGGGGCGAGGAAGAACACCACATCATTGGCCCTCTCCACGAAGGAGCGGAACCTCTCGTCACTGGCCAGGAGAGCCTGCTCGGCGGACTTGCGGTCTGTGATATCGGTGCCGGTCCCCAACACTCGCAGCGGACGGCCGCTCTCGTCGCGCACCGCCGTTCCGCGGGTGAGGATCCAGCGGATGCCGCCGTCGGCCAGGATGACCCGGTGCTCCACCTGCAGCTCGGGGGTCTCGCCGGACAGATGGGCCTCGAACTCCCGGCGCACCTCGGCAGCGTCCTCCGGGTGCAGGAGACCGAACCACCGCCCCAGCCCGGCCCCCGGCTCGACGCTCTCGAAGCCGGGAGTGGCCTGGGGATTGGGCTCGACATGCACCGTCCCGGTGCTGCAGTCCAGCTCCCAGACGCCGACTTTGCCGGCGCGAGTCGCCAACTCGTAGCGCCGCTCTCCGGCGGCAATGGCCTCTTCGCTGAGCTTGCGTTCCGTGACATCCAGCAGAACACCGTAGGAACTCAGCGGCCGGCCATCCACACTACGCGGGGTCCAGGTACGGTCCTCAATCCAGCGTACCTCGCCCCGGGCGGTCAGGATCCGGTACTCCTGCCGAAACTCGTCCACTCCCTCGCCCAGATTGCGGCTCACTTCGGCCTGCACGCGGTCGCGGTCGTCGGCGTGTACGATGTCCCGGAACTGCAGCCGCCGGGAAAGGAAGTCCTCCGCGGCGTATCCGAACTGGCCGATACCCGCGGACACGAAGTCCAGCGGCCAACGCTCGCCATCCGTCCAGCGGACAACCACGACCGGACTGCGGTTGAGCGTCTCATGCAGGTAGGAGGCCGGGATCTGCCCCCCCGACGGCTCGTCACCCTCCGGCCGCTCCTCCAGAAGCAGGACCGCGCCGCCCTCGGGGACCCGGCCCAGCGCCCAGGCCACGACGGAGGCCCGGCGTCGCTCGCCCCGCCGCGTGCTGAAGGTCCCGGAGAGCGGACGGTCCGCCGAGGGCGATTCGCGCTCAGCGATCGCGGTCGGGATGTGGACCAGCTCACCATCGGCCTCCGCCAGGACCTCCGCCCACGGCCGCCCGAGCGCCTCGGCCGATGTCCAGCCCGTGATGGCCACGGCGACCGCGTTGATGTAGCACACGCGACCGTCACCGTCGCACACCAGCACCCCCCGGTGCATGCGGTCCAAAGCGGCCTGCCAGGCTGGGACCAGGTCCATTCGGGGCATCCCTCGTCTCATCGGTCGATCTCCGCACATCGTGTGGCCAAGGTCACTGTCCACGGGTCGCGGCCCACCCCACAGCGGCATCACCGGTCGCACTGGGCCCGGACTGCGGCCTGCCTACTGCTCCGCCGACAGATGGATCACCCGAAACCCGAAGCTCCCCAGCGGGAACGCGAGCCGGTTGCCTGCGGAGATCGCGATGCGCTCATCGGTGAGCATGTCCCGGGCCGTGAGGGCGGCGGGCAGCTCGAGGGCCGCCAGGTCGATGCTCGCTGCCACGTCCGCGGCCTCCGCCCCCAGATTGGAGACCACCAGGACGGCTCCGGCACTGCCGCGGGAGTACACACTGACTTTCACGCTCTGTGGCTGTGCCGTCACGCACTCCTGACTCCAGTAGGGCAGCCACGTGGCCTCCCTCCGCCCGAAGCGCTCCATCTCGTCCCAGAGCCTGGCCTCCAGCTCCAGAGGCCTGTCCAGGGAGGCGCGCACCAAGACGTCATGCAGCAGCGTGAAGGACAGCGCCTCGTCGTAGGTGTAGGGCCTGTCATAGCAGAGGAACTCCGCCGGCACCCCCCAGTTGTGACCCATGAACTCACAGCGGAAAGCGTCCAGCGGCAGCACCGTCAGCGGGTCGGCGCCGCGCTCCATGAACCCGAACTGCTCGCCGTCCCAGTAGCTGGTGGCCCACGACAGCGTGGGGATCGTCATACAGGTGGACTGGTGCACGTTCACCTGTCCGTCGGGCTTCCGCGCCTTGACGATGGCGTAGATCCTGCGCATCATCTCGCGGGTGTCGAAGATGGGGTACACCTCCCCCAACGTGCCGTCGGGCTTCTCATAGCCGCAGCCGTGGCGGCGGTTGGCGCACGGCCAGGGGTTGGCCGTTCCGTCCAGGTACACACCGTCGATGTCGTACTCGTCCATCATCCGCGCGATCCCGTGGGCCATGAAATCCTGCCACTTGCTGCGGTAGCAGACGATGTAGGCGTTCTGCTCGGGCTGGCGATGGTACCCTCCGGCCCGGGGATAGGTGAGACACTCATCGGCGTAGGTATCCCACTCCGGGGCGATGTTGGAGATCTCGTAGCCGAAGTACAAGAGGAGCTTGATACCCCGAGCATGGCACGCGGCCACCAGCTTGTGCAACTCGTCGCCGTAGGTCGTGGAGGTGTGATTCTGGATGTCCGTCCAGTGCTCGTGGAAGCAGATCGTCCTGACTCCGAGCTGGGCCAGGCGGTCGAGGATCGAGATGCCGCCGGAGGTGGTGCCCAGAGCTGTACCGAAGCGCCCCCGGACCGCCTCGCCCCCGGATATCTCGCCGGGGCGCCCCCGTTCCGGGGTGGTGGCACCGTGCCGGGGCCCGGTCTGATCCCAGTCCAGCCGATCCAATAGCAGCGTGCCGTCATCCACGCCGGGTGGGGCGGTGAGGTCGAAGCCGTCCCGCGCCACGCTGCTGATGGCCACCTCGTCCAGGTCGAACTCGCTCAGGCCCCTGGCCAGCACGATCCGGCCGGCGCCCGTCTCCGCCGCCACCGTGCCCGCGTGTGCCCGTTCGGCCACCTTCTCCCCATCCACATAGATGCGCGTGCTCTCGCCCCAGGTGAAGGCCACGTGATGCCATCGATCCTTGTGCAGTGGAGCCGAAGAGCCCAGGATCAGCGGATACTGCTCGCCCTGCTTGTAGTACACCCGCATGCCGCGGTCATCGATGTTCCAGTAGAACCCGATGTGGCCACCGCCGGCCAACTCCACGTCCAGCAGGTTGCGGTTGTAGGCCCCGCGGCCGGGCTCATCGGGCTTGACATCCGGCTGAGGGTCGAACCGGGGCCGAACCCAGGCCTCGAAAGTCCCCTGCTGCGGGAGGATGTGGCCCTCGGCCGGGTACGTCAGCCCAACACTGCCCGACCACGGCCGATCCTGGATCCCATAGCCCCCGTGGTGGCAGATCCGGTAGTCCCAGGCGCTGGGGTCCATGGGCTTCACGGGAGTGGCCTGAAAACCGAAGGTGTACTGCAGGGGGCCCAAGACCGCATGCTCCCCGCGGATGAGAGCGATCTCCAGGGTCACCACATCACCCTCGCGGCTGATGCGCGTGATGCTGTCGGGGTCATCGACGAAGATGTTCTGCGCCGATTCTGAGAACCAGGCGAAGCCGCGCTCCTCGTCCCCCAGCCAGATGAAGGGCCGGAAGCCGGCGGTGAACCCGTCGGGCGGCAGCGCTCCGGCGTTGTAGGCGCTGCCCCAGCGGCCCGGGAAGTGGTATAGGTACCGGGCGTGCTCGGCCCGGATCGGTATCCTCAGGCGCAGGTCCGAGATGCTCTTGATACCCCGGGGGACGATGGCCAGATCGCTGCGGATCATGCCATCGTACTCCACGGCCACCTGCCCGCCGCACTCGACCCCGTCGGCCCTGGCAAGCCTGCCCAGCACCGCCCGGTTCGGCTGCGCCGAGATGCGTCTGCGCTGCCCCTCGGGCTCGAACGACACGGGGCGGCCGTCGGCCACCATCTCCAACGTCACCGGCCCGGCGAGTATCGAGGCGCCGGCGGTGACGACCCGCGTGGGCAGCGGCAGGGCCCCGAACTCGTACTCGCGCCCCCAGACCCTGGCCGCGTTGGTGTCGGCGACCACCGGCGTCCAGGGCGGGAGCACCTCATCGGTGAGCCCCTCGGTGGCGCCCAGCCACTGCGGAGCCGGCGGCTTGGTGAAGCCTGCAGTCACGGTGCGGATCTCCTCCCCCCGCCGGTCGGCGGCACCGACGACGACCTCGTAGTCCCCGGCCGGCAGGGATGTGACGTCGAACACCACCTCCGAGTGAAGGGCGGCGTCCGGGCGCGGCATGGCTCGGGCCTGGAGCTGATCGCCGCCCCGAGCCTGCAGTGCCGCGGACAGCCGCATCTGTGTCGGTCGCAGGCCCAGGCCGGAGGCATCCACATGGGCCTCCACCCGCCCGGCCAGCAGGTACTTGCGCAGAGACAAGGCCAGGGGCGCCTGCCGGCTGAAGCGGAGGCTTGCCACATGCGCCGGCTTTCCGCCCGCCGTCACCGTCAGCGTGGCCTCATAGTCACCGGGCTGCACCCATCGACCATCCCGGGGCAGCGGCACCTCCAGCTTCAGCGGCCGGGTCGAGGCCTGACCGGGGTGGGACGTCCGCGCTGAACCCAGCTCCACCCGGTCACCGCCCGGACTCCGCTCAAACAGCGTCAGCAATGCCGTCAGCTCCACCGCCGAGCGCCAGTCACCGACGAAGGCCACGGCCCCGCGGTTCAGCGGGTTGGGGCCCAGCGGCCGGATGGACGGAGCCTGGGACGCGAACAGCGCATGGCCGAAGCTCTCGGGAGAGTGCAGGCCGCCGTCCATGTGGGCCCACGACGCCGTGACGGGTGTGGGCGTCTGGCGATCCCACGCCACGTTCAGGCCCCATATGGTGCCGTCCGCCGGGGCCTCGGCCTCCAGGGAGGCGAAGGGGATCTTGATCTCAGCCGTCCAGGCGTCATCCTCAGTGCCGGTCGCGGCTTCCCACGCGCCGTCCCAACTGCTGTCCCTGCCCCGGGAATCCCAACGGACACCGACACTGTTGACGATGAACTGATAGTAGGTGGCGTGGCTGTGGCCGGGATCGACGAACACCTCGAGGGCGTCATCCTCCCACAGACTGCCGTCGTGGTCGGTGACCCCGGCCACCGGCCGCCCCCCGCCCGCCAAAGGGAGCCTCGCCCCGACATAGAGGGCCTCGGCGTCAAAGGCCACCAGGACCCGGGGCTGCGGCTCCACCGGCACACCGCCGGGCACCGAGACGAGAGCACTGGGACCTCCGCCCTGCACCCATTCGGCGGCTTCCAGACGCCCGTCTAGCTGGATCGTCCGGGCCACCGCAGGCACGGCGACCAGCGGCACGGCGGGGTCGTCCAGGTCGCCGGCAAAGGAACGAGGACTGCAGAGAAGGAATAGGAGCGGCAGTAGAGCGGGCTTGGCCTGCAACACGATCACCTCGGTAACGCAGGGCATACTCAAGCGGATTGCCAGAGCCTTTCGCCACCGCGGCGCACCGTCCCTTCCCGACGGCCGTTGCCGCCGGGGAGGCCGGTCGCCGTCTCGCTTGGCGCCGGCCTGCGCCCGCGAAGCCGTGCGGGACCAGGCGACAGGGATCGAGCCGCAGGGCGACGGGGTGCACTCGGTCACAGGAAGGGGGTCGGCATGGGCAGTCACGACGCGACGCGCAGGGCACGAGGGCGGTGGCCGGCCGGGTCGGGCCGGACGGTCACCACAGGCATCGCCATCGGCAGTCTCATTATGGGGGTGATTCTCCTGTCTGCCCCGGTAGCCG
>CAZXDD010000056.1:0-20849 GCA_964639415.1 uncultured Armatimonadia bacterium | reverse complement strand
GGCCGGACAAACCCGCCGCTCATCGCAACGCCGGTGTGCCGGCGCCACCCGGAGGGACAAGTGCGCTGCGAGAGAGTCCGGACGGCAATGGCAGAAGTTCAGCGGCGCCGGCTACGGCTGCCGGAGCGTGCTCGCCTGGCCCTGCTGATCCTGGCGGTCGTGACCTGCACGTGCGCGCGCCTGAGCGGCTACGTTGACGGCCGGCCGCTGGAGGGTCCCGACTGGCCCGAACTGCTTCCACACCTGGAGACTGTGGACGTGCGGGAGGCCCTGAGCTGGTTCACCGGGGACTGGGTGCAGCACAACGGGCACTATCGTCCGGTCAGCAGTTACTCCCTCCTGCTGGACTACCTGGTGGTTGGCGAACACCGTCCCGTGTGGTGGCGTGTGCACAACCTGCTCTTGATGGCCTCGGTCGCGGCACTCCTGGCCGTCCTCACCCGAGCACTGACGGGCAGTGACGCGGCAGGTCTGGTGGCCGGAGTGGTGTCCATGGGGGCCAGGACGGAGGGCGCGGTGATGTTCCGCGTTTCGCCGCGCACGGATGTGCTGTGCGCTCTGTTCCTGCCGGCCTCACTGCTGTGGATGCTGAGCTGGGCCCGGGGCAGCGGGCCGGGCACTCTGGCGGCGGCGCTGGTGGCGGCCGGTCTATCTGTCCTGAGCAGGGAGGCGGGCCTGCTGCCGGGCGCGCTGGTACCGGTGACGCTGTGGGCGGGAGGGGCCTCGCGGCGCCGGAGCGGGATCGCCCCCGCTCTCACAGCCCGTGCAGATGAGGGCCAGAAGCGGCAGGGGGAACAGGCACGTTGCAGCACGTCAGACCCTTTCTGCCCACCTCTTGGAGAACGGCCGGTCCGGCAAGACGGCGGGCTCCTGTGCTCCTGTGAGATTTCGGCACGGATCCTCTGCCGTGCTCCGGAAGGGGGCCGGCGGGAAGCGCTTCGGGTCGAGGTGCTCCCTGTCGAGCGCGCGGTGTCCGGTGGACGGCGACCTCGGCGCCGGCGTCCCGCGTCATTGGCGGGTCTCGTGCTGAATGCGGCGGATGTCTTCCAGCGGCAGAGCCCCTCTGGTGGACAGGCGACTGCCGAATACCTGGAGTGCCCGCAGACCGCCCCGGAACTGGCGGTCCAGGCCGGCGCCGTGCAGCGTCTCGTTGTAGTTGCCCACCGTCAGGGGGCCGCTGCCTACACCGGTGGGGCCGGCTCGGTAGGTGTTGGCGCGGTCGAACACGGCGGCGGTACCGCCGTCACCGAAATACCAGCGCACGTTGCCCTCGTCCGGTGACGCCTGATAGGTCACGGCGAAGAACACCCACCGCCCCACCTGGAGCCTACCCGGTGAGCTGTCGTTCTGAACGCCGTCCGGCCATTCGTTGACCGCCAGGCGCATGGCCCCGTTGCCAAGATGGACCAGATCGATGCCCGCGCGGTCGCGGTTGAGGTTGAACAGGATGCGGTTGCCGCCGCTGCCGACCCGCAGGTCGGCGGGGCGCGCCCAGCCGCAGATCGTGAACGAGCCGAGGCCTTCCAACTCCGGCAGCGGAGACTCCCCGATACTCAACCACCGCCAGGGCTCCGTCGCCGGGAAGTCGTAGCTCCCGGCGGCCCCGCGGGGGATCTCACCACTCGGGATCGCCGGGGGACTGTCGCCCTCCGCAAAACCCACCCGCACCAGAGGCCCTGTTGAGGGGCCATCCACCGCGACCTTCAGCAGGGCGGTGGCGGACAGCCCGGCCTCGTCGGTGGCGGTCACCGCGGCGGTGTAGACTCCGGGGCTCTCGTACACGTGCTTCTGCGCCGCCCCATCGGCGTGGGAGCCGTCCCCGAAGGTCCAGTCGAACCGCCGTCCTCCCTCGGCCCTGAAGCTCACGGACAGCGGCGCCACACCCTCCTGCGGCTCGACGATGGCGGTCACCCGTGGGCGGCGGCGCTCGCCGGCGGTGTAGGCCGCCAGGCGCAGGACGTAGTCGCCGCCGGGAGCTACAAGACGTAGCTCGCCGGGCTCCGCGTCGGCCAAGGGCGTCTGTGTCATGTTCCAGACATCGAGACCGTCGACCCTGTACGCCCGGTCGCCCGGGAGGGTGACGGCGGTCTCGGCGGCGTCGCTGAAGTGGTAGAGGTAGAACTCGCCCGGAACACCCAGGGCCAGGACGTGTCTTCCCGGGTCGGGGAGTGGCTCGAGATCCTCGAAGGCAGGTGCCTGGGCCATGACGCTCTTGAGAAACCCGATGCGCGCCGGGCTTTCGCCGTGCAGCACCCCGCCCTTGGACCACCACAGGATGTCCTGCGGGTGCCGGTAGGTCTCTCCGTGGCCGACGTAGGCGCCCCGCATGGTACCGAGCCAGAAGGACCGGGCCATCTCGCGGCCGGTCAGGTTCCCCCATCCGTGCGGAACATCGCCTTCATACCGGCACTCGTCGATGACGATCGGCCTACGATATTGCTCGCGCCATCCGGGCACGGCGGCGAACTGCGCGCTTTGGATGCTGGCGTGGGTCACCCAGGGCTTGGTGTGGTCGTAGAAGCCCCGGCAGTTGTGGATTCCCCGCAGATGCTCGTACGGGTCGGCCTGCCGCACCACCTGGAAGAAGCGGTCCCAGTCCGCCTCGGTCTTGGCCTTCATGAGGTCGAACTCGTTGGCGAAGGACCACCAGACGTTCCGGTAGGCGGCAAGACGCGCCACGGCATAGCGCAGGTAGCGGTCTTCCGCGGCGGCACCCAGGTCCGCGAAACCCCAGCGGTCGTATGGATGGAACAGGATCAGGTCCGCCTCGATGCCCAGGTCCCGCAACTGCCCGACCCGCGTCTCGAAGTGTCTCCAGAAGGCCGGGTCGAAACGGGTGAAGTCCCATTCCCTCAGCGGCCTGCCCTCATACGGGTACCGCTCCGGCTCGTTGCGGTTGTACTCGTAGCTCTTGGGGAAAAGGCACATGCGCAGCTTGTTGAAGGGTGCCGAGGCCAGAGTCTGCAGCGTCTGCTCCTGCAGCTCCTCGGTCTGGTGGGTCCAGGCGTAACAGGTGGTACCGATCTGGAAGTACGAAGACCCATCGGCATAGGCCAGGTACCAGGTATCGCGCACCCGGACCGGCCCGTGGTTGCCGGCCGAAGGCTTCGTGCAGGTGAAGGCGCCGGTCCTGCCGTCCAGTTCCTGTCGGTTGCTGATCGTGCGATACTCCCACCGCCCGGGGGCGTCCGGCATGAACCGGACCCGGTAGAGGCCGTCTCCGTCGTAGAAGCCCTCGGGTCTGAAGGAACGATCGGCCTGCTGGAACTCCGCGGCGAGGGCGACGTCTGTGAAAGGGTTGCCCTCCTGAGGGCCCCGCAGCGCGATCTCGAACACGTCCCACTGCTCGACGCTTTCGGCGTTCACGGCAACTTCTCCCTCCCGGGGGGCGTCGGCGATGGCGGTGCCGGCGGCCACGAGCCACGTCGCACACAGTAGACAGTCAGCCCGCCGCAGGCGGGGGCCCGCGGCACGGCGAATGAGTGTCGTCATCGAGGTCTCCTTTGGCCTCTGCGGAGGGTGCCGGGCACGTACCCGGCGACCTCGAGAGGAGTATGTCCCCGAACAGGTTCGCTACGCCAACCCCCCATCCCTTGCCGGAGCGGGCGGAGGGATAGGCCGGAGAGAGCCGGCGCCGGGACACCGGACCGGTCACAGCCACCCGGAGAGACAAGTGCGCTGCGAGAGAGTGTGGACGGCGATGGCGACGGCTCAGCGGCGCTGGCGGCGCCTGCCGGAGGGCGCGCCTGAGCCTTGTGGTGCTGGCGGTCGTGACCTGCACGTGCGCGCGCCTGAGCGGCTACGTTGACGGCCGGCCGCTGGAGGGTCCCGACTGGCCCGAACTGCTTCCACACCTGGAGACTGTGGACGTGCGGGAGGCCCTGAGCTGGTTCACCGGGGACTGGGTGCAGCACAACGGGCACTATCGTCCGGTCAGCAGTTACTCCCTCCTGCTGGACTACCTGGTGGTTGGCGAACACCGTCCCGTGTGGTGGCGTGTGCACAACCTGCTCTTGATGGCCTCGGTCGCGGCACTCCTGGCCGTCCTCACCCGAGCACTGACGGGCAGTGACGCGGCAGGTCTGGTGGCCGGAGTGGTGTCCATGGGGGCCAGGACGGAGGGCGCGGTGATGTTCCGCGTTTCGCCGCGCACGGATGTGCTGTGCGCTCTGTTCCTGCCGGCCTCACTGCTGTGGATGCTGAGCTGGGCCCGGGGCGGGCGGCCGGGCTTCCTGGCGGCGGCGCTGGTGGCGGCCGGTCTGTCGGTCCTGAGCAAGGAGGCGGGCCTGCTGCTGGGCGCGCTGGCGCCGCTCACGCTGTGGGCGGGAGGGGCATCGCAGCGCCGGATCACCGTGGCCGCCGGCGCCTGCTTGGCGGTGTTGCTGGTCTACTGGCTCGCCCGCAGCCACTTCCTCCAGGTTCCTGCGTGGTCGCTGTCCATGCCTGTTCGGCAGTTCCCCCTGCACTCGCGGGGGCTGGTGGTCTTGCGAACCGTTCTGCCCGTTGCTTGGTCGGTGCACGCCTGGGCGGGCTTCGTGCCGATCCAACTGCTACTGGCCACGACATGGCTGAGGGCCCTGGGGGACCTGGCGGGCTCGCGCAATGGCCGCTGGTGGCGCTGTACCGGGTCCGTCTCCTGCTCCTGGGCGTGCTGTGGCAGGTGGCGGCCGTGGTCCCCGTCACCAACTACGCCCTGCTTTCGCCTCAGTACCTTTACCTTCCGGGCCTGGGGGACTGCTTCCTGTGGGGTTGCGCCGTGGCGGGGGCGGCCGCCATCGTGGGCCGGAGGCTCTCTCGCCCGCGGCCCGCTCCCGAGCGGCGGCAGACACCGCCGGCCCCGCCGTAGTGGAGCCCGGCACCGGGGCATGGGGTGGGCCGGAGGCCCTCGGAGACATGGCTGGGACCGGCGCCTGCGCAAGGCACCGCAGCAAGAACGCAGCAAGGAGCTCCCCAGATCGCAAGATCGGGCGCACGCAGGCCCAAGGAAGGCGTTCCATCGGGGAGGGTGGCGGAGTATAATGAAGACCCGCCGGGGAACAGGTCGGTGCCTCGGGGGGGCATATGATGAAAAGGCGCTGCATTTCCCCGGGACGAGCCGACGTCTGCTCTTGGCAACGCTGTTCAGTCCCCCGGTAACGAGACAGGTACCGATGACCACAGCCCGCCCTCTCCCCTGTACATACCCCGACCGCTTGGCGCCGACTTCCGTGCACACCTACGGCCCGATCCCCACCGACTGGGACTGCGAGTACCACTCGCACGCCGAGCCGGACTGGGAGATTCAGTACATCGCCCGGGGGACGGCCTCCTATCTCCTCGAGTCGGCGGAGCGCCGGCTTGGCGCGGGTGAGCTTCTCATCATCAGCCCGGAGCAACCCCATCGCTGTCAGACCTGGCAGGGCCTGCGCCAGGTCGTGATCTTCCGCGACAGCTCCCTGAACGCCCTGCCCCTGGATCTGCGGCGCGACCGGTCGGACGGTCTGATCGTCCACGAGCGGCGCCTGCCGCGGTCGTTCCGCGTGCCGAGCGCCGCAAGACCGCCTCTGGAAGCTATCCTGGCCCAACTGCAGCGGGAGTCGCTGGCCGCCGAGCCTCTGGCTCGGGCCATGTGCAGCGCCCTGCTCTCTCAGATGTTGCTGGTCCTGGCCCGTGAGGCTCCGGGAGCCGAGGGCGCTGCGGCCCCGCCCGCCACGGATGCCGCCAAGCTTACCATCGACCAGCTCTGCGCCGAGGTCAAGACGAGCCTCGACCACCCGTGGACGCTGGAGGAGATGGTGAGGCGTAGCGGCTACAGCGCACCCCAGCTCTGCAGGCTCTTTGCCCAGGTCACCTCCCTGAGCCCCTGCCGCTGGGTGCGCGAGGAGCGGGTGCGCCGGGCGGCCGATCTGCTGGTGGGTACGGTCATGAGGACGGAGCAGATCGCGGCCGAGGTCGGCTTCCAGGGGCGCTCCCAGCTCCACCGGGCCTTCCGCGCCTACATGGGCCTGAGCCCCGGCGAATACCGCCGGGCGCTGCACCTGGACCGATGATACGAATCGCGACATCCACGAGAGGATTCGCCACCTGCCCTCCCGCCCGGGAACGTAAAATGTGAACTGGGGGCGCCGTGGTCCTCACGGCTTCCCACATCGGCGCACTCCCAGACCCCGGAGGCGAGGCACCTCATGCGCAGGCGCGGCTTCACTCTCATCGAGTTGCTGGTTGTCATTGCCATCATCGCCATCCTCGCGGCGATCCTGTTCCCAGTCTTTGCACGGGCGCGCGAGAAGGCGAGACAGACGAGCTGCCTGAGTAATCTCAAGCAGATCGGGCTCGGAAGTATGATGTACCTGGCCGACTCGGACGACATCCTCTTCGGCCACATCCAGGGCACCCGGGCCACCTTCTACCCACCCGTGCTCCCCTATCTGGACTGGATGCAGCAGATCTACCCCTACGTCAAGAACCAGCAGCTCTACACCTGCCCCTCGGAACCCACCTACTCATGGACCGCCAACCCTGCCGACGGCATGTCTCATGACGCCACACTCGGCTATGGGCTGAACTACTGGATGACCTTCTACTACTACTACAACAACGCCGTGATGGCCAAGATTCAGAAGCCCGCGGAGACCATCTGGTTCACCGACTGCAACTACTACGTGGTCTACCCGTCGTACTATCTGGCGACTTACCCGGACAATCCCACCTACGGCCAGAACGGCTCGGCGCGCCTGCAGTTGCGCCACAACGGCGGGGTGAACGTGGCCTTCATGGACGGGCATGCCAAGTGGCTCAGTCGCAGCGAGATCGAGGGCGACTCCGGCCTTGAGGGTGCCTCCAGGTACTGGTGGGGACGGTAAGGGCGCACGGACAAGACCGCTCGCAAACACACGCGGGGCGAAGGCATCCAGCCTTCGGCCCGCTTGCGTTCTATGCCGCAGTACCGTGAGCCCCATAGGCGCGGCTGAGAAGACCGCCTTCGCCGGGAATGTCATTCTGAGAGCGTCCGCTCCCGGCAAGAGCAGCTCGAAGAATCTCCTGGCATTCAGCGAGATTCTTCGCTATCTCGCTGCGCGAGATGGACGCTCAGAATGACATGGAACGGACCAGCCGGACTTCTCGGCCGCACCTCTAGACCTTGACCTCGGCGCCGCTCTTGGACGACTCGTAGATCCCGTCCAGGATGCGCTGGGTGATGATGGCCTCCTCGGCGGGTACCGGCTCCGGGAGGTCCTTTTGGACGCACTCCACGAAGGCCCGGATCTCCTCCCTGTGACCGCCCTCGCCGCTGAGGATATCGGGCGAGGCCACCGTCAGGCTCCCGAACTCCTCGCGGATGAGCTTCAGCGGCGAGCTTTGCACCCCGCCCTTGGTGCCGCAGATCATGGTGGAGAAGACGTCCTCGGCGATGTTCAAAGCCCAGCTTGCCTCCAGCACGAGAGACGCCCCGTTTCTGAACCTCACGTAGCCGACGCCGAAATCCTCGACCCCGTACTTCTTCGGGTCCCAATTGCCCATGCCCGCCACCTGCGGCCCCTTGCGGGTGCCGATGGGATCGTACACCTGGCCGGAGACAGACACCGGCTGCGGGAAGCCCATGAGCCACAAAGTCAGGTCGAGGATGTGCACCCCGATGTCGAACACCGGCCCGCCGACGGAGAGCTCCTTGGAGGTGAAGGCACCCCAGCCGGGGATGCCGCGGCGGCGCAGGGCCATGGCGCGGGCGTAGTACACATCGCCCGCGGCGCCGGAGGCCATGAAGTCCTTCATGGCCCTGGACTGGGGGCTGAAGCGGGCGGTCTGGCCGATCATCAGCTTGACCTTGGCCCTCTTGGCGGCCGCCGCCATCTTCTTGGCCTCGGCCACGCTAATGGCCATGGGCTTCTCCACCAGCACGTGCTTGCCGGCCTTCAGGGCGTCCATCGTGGGCTCGAAGTGGAAGGCGTTCGGGGTGCAGACGCTGACGATGTCGATCTCATCCATCTGCAGCATCGGTGCCCAGTGCTCGAACTGATTGGGGACGTCGAACTTCTCCGCGGCGGACTCTCTGGCGCTCTTGGACACATCACAGACGGCCAGCATCTGCACATCCGGCAGAGCGGCGAAGGCCGGCATGTGGGCCCCTTGAGCGATTCCTCCCGAACCGACGATGGCGACTCCCAGCTTCTTCCTGGCCATGTGATTGCTCCTCCCGGCGGCCCTCAGGGGCGCGCAATGGGTATTGGGTGTCGCTCGTGAAGAGCGACTTGCGGACGTGTCGCGGAACGGCGGCGCCGTTGCCGTCGGCCGTAGCCCTCTCCTGAGCGGTGTGTGCGAAGGGGAGGGAAAGCAGGGCCGAAGGACCTGCAGGGAGGGGCGCCGTTGCCGTCTTCCGTTGGCCGTTGTTGTTGGATGGCCCTCGGCGCGGTACAGGCCCGCGCCCTGCAGAACGGTGGCGCCGTCTGCCGTTGTAGGGCGGCGACCTGTGCGCCGCCGTCGTTGGCCGTTGTTGTTGGATGGCCCTCGGCGCGCCACGCGCGACGCGCCGTTCCCCGCCGTAGCCCTCTCCTGAGCAGTCCTACCGCGCAGGACAAAGAAAGCGGGCCTCGCCCCGTGGGTCCAGCAGGGAGGGGCGCCGTTGCCGTCGGCCGTAGCCCTCTCCTGAGCGGTGTTTGCGAAGGGGAGGGAAAGCAGGGCCGAAGGACCTGCAGGGAGGGGCGCCGTTGCCGTTCGCCGTTGTTGCAGGCCCCCGCGCCCGGAACAATCCGCCTACGCCCCCGCCGCGTCGCCCTCAACCACCGAGACGATCTGGAACGCATCCACATCCACAAGGCCCCTGTCCGTGAGCTTCAGGGACGGAATCACCGCCAGCGCCAGGAAGGACAGGTGCATGAAGGGGTCGGCCAGATCGCTGCCCAGACGTCGCGCGGCCTCACGCACCATGCGGTGCTGCCGGGCCACCACCTGGGCATCCTCTCCACTCATCAGGCCTGCGATGGGCAGGGGCAGCCGGACGATGTCCTCGGCCCCGGCCCACACCAATTGGCCCCCACCCATGTCCCGGACCTCGCGGGCCGCCGCCAGCATCTCCGCATCGTCGCAGCCGGCCACCACGAGATTGTGCGAGTCGTGGGCCACGGTGGAAGCCAGGGCGCCGCTTCTCAGACCGAGGCCTTTGACGAAGCCCACGCCGATGCCGCCGCCCTTGGCGTGGCGCTCGATGACGGCCAGCTTCAGCACATCCCGCTCAGGGTCGGGAAGCACCCGGCCGTCGGCGACCGCAAGCTCCAGGCGCAGGCTCTCGGTGAGCAGTTCTCCGGCGACGATGCCGATAACCCTCGCCGTCACCGAGCCATCCGCCCCCGGTGCCGGCACGGCGAGCGACTGCTCCGTCGGCTCGGGCAGCCTGCACGAGGAGGTGAGGGCCACAGGTCCGCGATCGGGCAGATGCCGGTAGCCCCAGGCCCCGTTGATCCGCCGGCCGCTCTTGAACACCTCCCGCACGGTGAAGCTCTCCAGGTCCTGCACCAGGACGAGGTCGGCCAGCAGGCCCGGGGCGACGGCACCCCGATCGTGCAGACCGAAGCACGTGGCGGCGTTGATCGTCACGGCCCGGATCGCCGCGAGCGCGGGCACACCCTCGGCCACGGCGCGGCGCAGACAGTGGTCCAGATGGCCCTGCTCCAGCAGGTCTTCGGGGTTCTTGTCATCGGAGACCAGCAGGCAGCGCCAGGCCCCCGGGCCAAAGAGTAGAGGCGCAAGCGCCCCGAGGTTTCTCGCCGCCGAGCCCTCCCGGATCATCACCCACATGCCCGCCGCGAGCTTCTCCTCGGCCTCCGCAAGCGAGGTGGCCTCATGCTCCGTGCGCGGGCCGGCGGCCACGTACGCCTGGAGCGCGGCTCCCGCAAGACCCGGGGCGTGCCCGTCGACGTGGCGGCCCGCCGCGGCCGCCAGCTTCGCCAGCGCCTCCTCGTCCCCGGAGATGACGCCGGGGTAGTTCATCATCTCCGCCAGCCCGATGATCCCGGGCCAGGAGAGCATCTCGGCGACCTCCGCCGGCCCCAGCCGGGCGCCGGCCGTCTCCATGTGCGTGGCCGGGACGCAACTGGGCGCCGCGTACAGAAGATCGATGGGCGCCTCCTCCGCGGCCCCCAGCATGTACCGCACGCCCTGAAGGCCGGCGACATTGGCGATCTCGTGCGGATCGGCGATCACCGTCGTGGTGCCGCGGGTGGCCACTACGCGGGCGAACTCCGAGGGGGCCAGCGCGGTGCTCTCGATGTGGATGTGCCCCTCGATGAACCCGGGCAGTACGAAGCGCCCCTGGGCCTGCACCACCTCCCGGCCCTCGTAGGCGCCGACGCCCGCGATGAGGCCGTCACAGATAGCCACATCGGCGGCGCGAACCCCCCCGCCGAACACATCAAGGACCCGTCCGCCCTTCACCACCATGTCCGCGGGTTCCTTGCCCGCGGCAACTGCGACCAGCCTGTGCAACTGCAGGCCCATGCGAAAGCCTCCGTCGGTGTAGTGGTGGAAGGCGGCGGTGTCGCGGGGCCCCGATGAACCTCGCCCGCCACGAGGGCACCTGTTCGGCGCCGGGGCGGCGGCGACCTTTGCCGGAACGGCGAGCCCCGGGACGGCGAGTCGCGGGTCACGAGTCAGCGGCCACGTCGGCCACCGCTCCCGCTGTCCCTGGTCGTTCCTGTAGTTCCTGCCGTCCCTGGTCGTTCCTGTAGTTCCTGCCGTCCCCTGTCCCCTGCCGTTCGCCCGCCTTGACGCCTTCCTCCACGTGGCATACGATTGCCGCACGCCTTGGCCGGCCGCACCCACCCACCGCCGGGAGGACTGCAAGCCCATGCCCCGTGGATCCCGCCTGCCTGTTGCCCCCCTTCTCGCGCTCCTGGGCCTCCTCGCTCTGCCCGCCACCGCCGACCCTGCTCCTGCGGGCAGCCTCCTCGTCCGCGCCTACGAGTTCGACCGCGGCAACGTGGCCGTGTACGACGTGGGGCACTCGTATGCCGACACGGAGCCCGTCCTGGTCAATGGCGGCCAGCAGCCCAACACCATGGAGTACGACATCGACTTCCCGGTCACGGCGGAGTACACGATCATGGCCAAGTACACGGCCGTGGAGTCCCGTCCCGTGGATATCTTTGTGGATGACGAGTTGATAGTCCGTGGATTGGGCGGCACTACGGGGAGCTGGCAGGCCAGTCAGGGCAAGTGGGAGAAGCAGGCCGACCGGCACATCACCGCCGGCAAGCACACCGTCACGCTCGTCTGCGCCGTGGGCTGCATCCCGCACATCGCCGCCTTGCGCTTCGATTCCCCGGTGCCCTTCCCGGAGGGCTGGCGGCGCAAGCCGGTGCCGATCGAGAGGAACCTCTACTCTGTGTGGAGTGGCAGCCCCGAGCCGGGTAAGTACGGCTACCACGCCTACGTTCGCGACGACGGCTTCGTCGACGCTCCCGCAGACTACGACCCCGTCGTTCCCTTCCAGCGCCTCGCCGCCCCGGCGCCGCGCGCCGAGCGCATCCTGGAGTACCTGCTCATCGACGAGGCCCGCTACCCGGTGCAGGTCAGCATCGAGCAGGACCCCGATGACATGAACTGGAGCGCTCGACTGTCGGTGCAGGTCGGCGCCCAGCGCATAGACGGCGATCTGCTGCCCCTGGAGCCCGAGCGCATCCGGCGGATGCTGCAGCACGTCCAGATGCTGATCGCGCGCTTCGCTGAGCTTCCCGGGGGCAAGAGGCTGCCGGAGGCGGCCGCCCGGGCGGAGGAGGGGCTGGCGGCTCTGGCTCAACTCGAGGCACTGCCGGACAACGATCGGGCCAAGTGGGAGGACCTCTACGGCCTGTACGTCACCGCCTACCGGCTCAAGCACGAAGTGGCGCTGCAAAACCCTCTACTCGACTTCGGCAGCCTCGTCTTCGCCAAGCGGCAGACCTACGACACGAGCCATATCTACACCACGTACTTCGATGGCAGCCACCGCTACGGCGGGGGCCTGTACGTGCTGTCGCCGCCGCGGCCCGACGGCTCGCTGCGTCGCCTGGCCTCGGAGCTTGGCGATGATGCCATCTACCGCGACCCGGACGTGTCTTTCGACGGGGAGAGGATCCTGTTCTCGTACAAGCCGGACCCGAGCACCCCCTGTCGGATCTACGAGGTGCGTGCGGACGGCTCGGACCTGCGCAATCTGACCTACAGCGACTACGATGACATCGACCCCTGCTACCTGCCCGGCGGTAGGATCATGTTCGTTTCGACCCGCTGCCGCCGGGTGGTCCTGTGCCACAACGCCTTCACCGTCTCGGTTCTCCATACCATGGATGGCGACGGGGGCGACGTGCGCTGCGTCTCGTACAACACGGTCAATGACTTCACCCCCAGCGTGCTGTCCGACGGTCGGGTGGCCTATACGCGCTGGGAGTATGTGGACAAGAATCTGGGCAACAACCAGAGCGCCTGGATCGTGAACCCCGATGGCTCGCGGCCCGTGCACATCGCCGGGGAGCACTGGGGGCCGATCACGTTCTGGGAGCCCAGGCAGATTCCCAACTCTCCGAAGCTGGTGTGCACGCTCGGGCCGCACATGCCCATCGCCGCGGGGCCTATCGCCATCATCGACCCGGCCGATAGCTGCGCCAGCCCGGCGGTCTACGAGAGCCTGACCCCCGAGCTGCCGCCGCCCACACACTTCCGCTGGCTGCGGACCGATGTGGGTTACTACTGCAATCCGTACCCGCTATCGGAGGACTTCTACCTCGTCTCCTACACCTACGAGGGCGACCCGCGCGAGCCCAGGGGCTACGCGCTCTACCTGCTGGACTGCTGGAACAACCGGGACCTTATCTACCGCGACCCGGACATCTCCAGCTTCGAGGCCTTCCCGCTGGCGCCGCGGCCGAGGCCCGCCGTGATCCCCGAGACGCCCGAAGCTTCGGAGGATACCGGCACGTTCTGCCTGCTGGATGTGTACCGGGGCCTGCCGGGGACAAGGCGCGGGGAGGTCAAGTACCTGCGGATCATCGAGGAGGTGCCCAAGCCGGTGGCGGCGCAGGTGAGCGGCCGCGACCTGCAATACCCGATCGTCAGCAACCACGGGCACCTGGCGGTCAAGCGGCTGTGGGGGACGGTTCCGGTGGAGGAAGACGGGTCGGCGTACTTCCGGGCCCCCGCCGATACGGCCATCTACTTCTCGGCCCTGGATGAGAACCTCATGGAGATCCAGCGCATGCGGGCCTTCACCCAGGTCAAGCCCGGGGAGACGCTGTCGTGCGTGGGCTGCCACGAGGAGCGCACCAGCACGCCGGCGGTGCGGCGCACGGTGGCCACGGCCAGGGAAGTCTCGGACATCACGCCGCCGCCGGACGGCGTGCGCGCCCCGGACTTCGCCTACGACGTGCAGCCCGCGCTGAACCGCAACTGCATCGCCTGCCACGGCGGGGACAAGCCCGCGGGCGGCCTGGACCTGTCCCCCCATCCGACGAACCTGTTCAATGTCGCCTACGAGAACCTCACCGAGCGCGGCTACGTGAGCTTCGTCTATCCCAGTCGCTCGGACAACCTCCCCGTCCGACCGCCCAAGTTCTACGGCTCCCATGCCTCGAGGATGGTGCAGGTGATGCGGGGCAGCCACAGGGAGCGGCTGGCCGAGATGCCCGCCGAGGACTTCGAGCGCATCGTTACCTGGATCGACTGCAATGCGCCGTACTACGGCACGTACGTCTACTCACGGCCGGGCACCCTGGGCGGCCGCGAGCTGATCACCCCGCCGATTCGCCGGGCGCTGGCGGGCGTCTACGAGCGGCGCTGCGTCTCATGCCACCAGCAGGACACGGGACGCATCGAGCGCATCGCCTTCCACGACCCGGAGAGCAGCCCGGCCCTGCTGGCGCCGCTGGGCAAGGCCGCCGGAGGCACGGAGGCCTGCGGCAAGCCCATCTTCGAGAGCCGGGACGACCCCGACGCGCAGGCCCTGCTCGCGGCGCTGGACAGGCTCAAGCAGGAGATGGCCGACAATCCGCGAGAGGACATGCTGCCGCAACGCCCGCCGATCACGGATCCGGACTGTCGGTACGTGTACAGGCCGTGAGGAAGCGGGGCCTGCTTTGCCGCCTCTCCGCTCCGGCCATGAACGCCCCCGAAAGGACCGGCAGACCACCAACGCCGCGGGGCTCCGCCCCCGTGCCCCGCTGGGGCCACAGGCCCAAAACCCCATCTCCTGGGCCCCCGTCCGCCCTTGGCTCGCGACCCGTGACTGTTCGACTCGCGACCCCCGTGGAGGACCCCGCCGCTTCCTCGCGAACCTCCACCCGTCGTTTTCACCATCGCGGTTCAAAAGGGGGAGCCCGCCGTGAACCTTGTCATCATCGTCAGCGACACCTTCCGCTGGGACTACACGGGCGCGTACGGCAACGAGTGGATCGAGACGCCGAACCTGGACCGCCTGGCCTCGCAAAGCGCCCTGTTTTTGGACGCGTACGCCGAGGGGCTGCCGACGATCCCGGCGCGGCGAGTCATCAAGACCGGCCGTAACATCTTCCCCTTCACCTATCGCCCGCAGAAGAGCGACATGGTGCAGCTCGAGGGCTGGCATCCGCTGTTTGACGAGGACGTCACCCTCTCCGAGCATCTGCGGACCCACGACTACTTCTCCTGCTACATCACCGATGTGTACCATGCCATGAAGCCCGGCAAGAATCTGCACCGGGGCTACGACCATTGGTACTGGGTGCGTGGCCAGGAGGGCGACCCCTACAGGCTCAACGATACCGCTCAGGTTCAGGAGCTGCTGGATCAGGCCCGTTACGGCGAGGGCCGGCTGGGCGAGCGGCCCTGGATCGTGCAGCACCTGATGAACCGCAAGGACTGGCTGTCGGATGCAGACACCTCGGTGGCCAGGGTCATGTCCCGCGCCGCCGACTGGATCACATACTACACTTTGGGCAATCCCTTCTTCATGTATGTGGACTGCTTCGATCCCCACGAGCCGTGGGACCCGCCGCTGGAGCTCGCCCGCCGGTATGATCCCCAGTACGAGGGGCTGGACGGCTGCATTCCGCCGGGGAGCACGGCGCACATGACCGAGCAGCAGGTCAAGAACGTGAGGACGGCCTACGCTGCGGAGGTCACGCTGGTGGACAAGTGGGTGGGGAGGCTCCTGGACGCCATCGAGGCCCGGGGCTACTGGGAGGACACGGTGATCGTGTTCACCTCCGACCACGGCTGCATGCTGGGGGAGCAGGGCGAGATTCACAAGGGCGCCGACCGGCTGCGCAATCAGTGCACCCGGCTGCCGCTGCTGATCCGCGATCCGCGAGGCGAGGGCGCCGGCAAGAAGGTGGCGGGTTTCGTCCAGCATCAGGACATCATGCCCACGGCGCTGAGCATCATGGGACTGGACATTCCGCAGCGCGTGCTGGGCCGTGATGTGTGGCCCCTGACACAGGGAGCGGACGTGGCGCCGGACTACGTGGTGACCGCCTTTGGGAACCACGCCTCCATCCGCACGGCGAAGTGGAACTACATCCAGCCGTGGAAGCAGGTGCCCCAGCAGGGTAAGGGCCGGTACGAGCTGTACGATCTGGAGGCCGATCCGGAGGAGCTCACCGATGTGCGCGGTGACAATCCGCAGGTGGCCGCCGAGCTTGCCGGGCGGCTACAGGAGCATATCCGCAGGCTGCAGCCGCTGACCGGGGGCAGCTTCCAGTCCCTCGGTGATGTGCACGACGGCATGAGCTTTGATGCCCTGCCCTCGCTGGAGTGAGGGTGAGAAGACCTCGCTGTGCTCTGGCTCGGCACGCGTGGAAAGCCGGGGTGGGGTGCGTGCCGTGGACGCCGGAGGACCCTGGGGCGAAGACCCCCCAATCCCCCCGCAGGCGGGGGGAGGCGCCTGAAGGGGCGGGAGGCGCTCGGAGGGGTCGAATAGCGGCGGACCGCGCGGTCGTATGCGCACAAGCGGGTGCTCGCACCCGCCGGGACCCATATCCGGCCCCGTTGGCCATGTCCGTTCGGGCCGGATGGGTCCCGTCTTTGTGTCTTCGACACAAATCGACCCATTCGGCCCCTCCGACCGGCCGCCCGCCGGCCGCCCACACTATCAGACCGTCAAACAAGGGAGGCGACGATCGCGATGCATCTCCGAACCGCCGCACTGTGTCTGCCGTTGCTCTGCACCCTCGCCGTCTCAGCCGCGGGCCAGCGGCTCTTGTTGGAAGACGACTTCTCCGCCCCTGAGCTGAACCGCGACCTGTGGGAGCTGCACCTGCCGGACACGGCGGGGACCGTGGCCCGCATCGAGGACGGTGCCCTGCACCTGCTGGCCTGCGACAGGGGCGCCACGCTGGTAGCGCGGCCCCAGGTGCCGCCGGGCCATGTGCTGGAGTTCGACTACCTGCAGCCCTCCGGGGAGAGAAAGGGCGGGTACAGCAACTCCATCTCGTGCGAGGTGGTGGAGAAGGCGGAGGGGCAGGACTGGAACGGCGCGGTATGGTACATCGAGGAGAGCGGAAGTGCCTGGAGCCACAGGAACGGACAGTGGGCCCCCAGGGCGCACTCGGAGGGGCGTTTCCCGCCGCGCACGGACAGATGGTACCGAGTATCGATCGCCAATCAGGAGGCGACAACGGTCATCATGCTTCGCGACAGAGAGAGCGGGGAAGAGGTGGCCCGCTGGTCACTGCCTCATGACCCGATGGTCTCCGGGAGGATTCACTTCTCCGCGGGGGCCTACGACCCGGGCAGTCGGTGGGGGTTTCGGCTGGGCAATGTGCGCATCTCCGCCGCGGAGGGCCGCGTGGAGCCCGCATTGGCGCCGCTGGTGGAGCGGGAGGGTTTCGAGCCCCCGGAGACCTGGCGTCCGCTGAGCATCGCCGGCCGGAGCTTCTGGCACCTGGCCGAGTACCGGCCGGAGGTATGGGAGCGCTGGGGGCTTGCGGATCACCCGCTGTTTGCCGAGGCATCCTGGCTGCACGCTCCGAACGACGAGGCCCTGCTGGCCGAGTGCGCCAGACCCTTCACCCTGCGCCCCTCGGCGGACGAGGCCACCCGCGAACTGCAGGCCCGCATCGTCGCCGACGCCGGCGAGCGCTTCCTGGGCTTCTATAGCCTGGCCCTGGGGCCCGGCGGCCCCCTGAACGAGTGGGGAGACGGCCTGCTGCGGATGGACATGAAGGACCACTTCGGAGGCCCCATCGCCGACCGGGACGAGGGGCTGCGCAGGCTCCAGGGCCTCTACGAGGACCTGGCCGACACCGCTCCCGTGAAGCGGGCCGTGCTGGCTCTGGACGGCTACCGCTTCTTCCACCATCATGCCTTCAAGTGGGGGGCCCAGTCGGTGATCGCCGAGGTGGGGGAGAACATCCCCTGCATGCAACTGCAGCTCGCGGCCACGCGCGGCGCGGCCAGGAGCTTCTCAAAGCCCTGGGGGATCGACCTGTCGTCCTGGTTCGGCGGTATGGTCACCGACTTCCGCTACACCGACGATCTGCTCACCGCCCAGTCGGGGCCCTTCAGCGGGCACTCGATGTCGCTGCACAAGAGGATGTCGTATGCCGCCTGGCTGGCGGGGGCCAATCAGTTGTGGTTCGAGAACTGCGATCTGCTCAGCTTCGCCGAGGAGGATATCCTGCGCATCGCGGGCTACGAGCCCGGCAGTGGCGAGGGGTACCGCCTGTCGCCCGTGGGGCTCATGGCCGAGCAGCTCTTCCGCCTCGCGGCGGAGAAGGACCGCGGCATACCCTATACGCCGGTGGCTCTCATCCTGGACTTCGCCCACGGCTGGTCGCCCAGGGGCTGCACGCCGCACTTGATCTGGGGGCGATTGCCGCTATCCGAGGGCGACCGGATGCTGGATGAGCTGTTCAATACCATCTACCCGTGGAACCCCTCGAGAGACTACACCCTCGAGGCCGAAGGCGCCCGGATGATGGAGACCGAGCAGGGATATCTTGCGCCCTCGCCCTTTGGCGATATCTTCGATGTGCTCACCACCGAGACGTGCCCCAACCTGGGGGATTACCCGGTGGCGATGCTGGTGGGTGACGTGCGCGTCAACGCCCCCCTGGCCGAGCACCTAACCCGCTATGTGGAAGCCGGCGGGACCCTCGTCATCAATGCCCGTCAGGTGGGCGAGCACCTCGGGGCCGACTTCCTGGGAGCCACCTTCACCGGAGACACGGGGACGGCCGGGGCAGTCCACGGCAGCCTTGATGGAGCCGAGCTGCCGTCAAAGCCCTTCGACTATGCCCCCATCGAGCTGGACGGAGCCACCCCGGTGGCCACCACGGCCGACGGCGACGTATTGGTCTGCGTCAACACCGTCGGCCGCGGGAAGGTGGTCCTCACGACTCCCCACTACCTCCTGGACCACGACGGCACAGCCCTGCCTTTGCTCTCCCGCCTGCTGGGGCATCTGTGCAGCGGCCTTTCCCCGGTGCGGGTCAGCCCGGGGGTGCAGTACACGGTCAACCGCACCGCGGACGGCTGGGTGATCGGGCTGCTGAACAACAGCGGCGTGACCAAGGCGCCACTGGGCAGAGCCACCGTCCGCCACGAGGAGGCCCTGGCCGTTGCCGTGGAGTTCTCGGGAGCGGTGGAGAGGGTGGAGGAGTGGGTGGCCGGTACCGCGCCCGAGGTGAGATCTGAGGGACAGGGAGCGACGATCCGGATCGAGGTGCCGGCGGGCGATGTGCGCGTCTTGCACATCGTGTGCAGGTGAGGGGCTCCTTCCGGGCGGAGCCATTGCCGCCCCGCCGGAGCCGTTGTACAATCTACCCGCGATCACGACATCTCGGGAGTCCATGCCTATGAAAGCCGCCCGTCTGTTCGGCAAGAGCGATATCCGCATCGTGGAGGAGCCGGCCCCGCAGCCTGAGCCGGGCAAGGTCCTGCTGCGCATCGAGGCCGTCGCCATCTGCGCCTCTGACCTGCGACTGTACGAGGAGGGCGACGCCAGCGGCGTGGTGCCCGATCACCCCATGATCCAGGGCCACGAGTTCTCCGGCACCGTGGTGGCCCTGGGTGAGGGAGTGGACGGCCCGGCCGTGGGCACGCCCGTTGCCGTGGAGCCCAGTTGGCACTGTGGCGAGTGCGAGCTGTGCAGGATGGGAATGACCAACATCTGCGGCCACGTGGTGTTCCCCAGCTTCCCGCAGGAGGACGGAGCGCTGCGCCAGTACATGAACTGCCCGGCGTTCTCCGTGTGTCACACCGGGCCGGGGATGGATGCCGTGAGCCGCGCGCTCACCGAGCCGCTGGGTGTGGGTGTGCACGCCGTGCGCCTGGCGGACATGAAGCCGCAGGACAGCATCGCCATTCTGGGCGCGGGCTGTATCGGGATGTGCACGATGGTGGCGGCGCAGGCCGCGGGCTTTGCCGACATCATTGTCGCCGAGCCCAGAGAGGACCGTCGGGCCTTCCCCGCCACCCTCGGCGCCCACACGGTGGCGGCCACCGCCGCCGACCTGGAAGCCGCCATCGGCGACCCGGTGAGATGCCCGAATGTCGTTCTCGAGTGCTCGGGCGACAATGCGGCGGTGGAGCAGGCCATGCGGCTGGTGCGGCCGGGGGGAAAGGTTGTTGTGGTCGGCATCCCGCATCCTGATGACGTGACCTTCAACTCCACGGTTCCGCGCCGCAAGGAGCTGACGGTCTACTTCTCCCGCCGCTCCCGCAATACGCTGGAGCACTGTGTGGAGTTGGTGGAGCAAGGCAGGGTGGACCTGACGGTCTTCCCGGTCAAGGAGTTCTCCCTGGAGGACACCGCGGCGGCCTTCGAGGCCGCACAGAGGCGAGAGCCGGGGATGCTGCGGGCGGTGGTGAAGGTTTCGTGAAGCGCCCGGCAGGGTAATCCTGATGTCGAAGCCGTGCCCGGAACGCCCCGCCCTTTCGGCGGGGCCTCTTCGTGCTAAAGACCGCGGCAGGAGTCACAGGCTTCCGTGCCGAATTGAGACGGCAGACTTGGGGCGTCTATCTTCCATTGCCATGAAGGAGCATCGAACGATGAACAGAAGCCGTGGGTTCACCCTGATCGAACTGCTGGTGGTCATCGCGATCATCGCTATCCTCGCCGCAATCCTGTTTCCGGTATTCGCCAAGGCGCGAGAGAAGGCGCGTCAGACCAGTTGTCTATCGAACCTCAAGCAACTGGGCCTGGCGGTGAACATGTACATGCAGGACTACGACAGCACGCTGCCCTACCGCCCGATCGCGCAGGCGCCGGCGCCGCCGACCACTTCCGTCTGGGCCGCCGACATCGTGTACGGCCAGTTCCTGCCATACGTCAAGAACAGCCAACTGTGGCTTTGCCCCACCAAGAAGAACGTCGCCGAGTTCGGGACGACCTTCAGCACGTATTCGGTCAACGGCTACGTGCTGTATCCGGAGCTCTACCCTCCGGGCAACCCCGTAGGACCCGTCACGGAGAGCTCCATCCCGAACCCCTCGGAGTTCATCTTCTTCTACGACCGGATCGTCGGCTATGCGGAGAACCAGCAGCCCCACAATGGCGGCACAAACCGGCAGTACATGGACGGTCACGCCAAGTGGACCAAGGGCGTGCCGAAGAACTCCGAGTTCCGCTGGTGGGGGTAGGAGTTCCGTTGCGCGAGAGCATTGCGCCGGCCCCATACCAGGGGGCCGGCGCGTTTGTTGGTGGTGTGTGAACGGCGGGTGATGAGAAAGGCGCCAGGGGCTTTGGCCCCGTCTAGGTGGCCCCGCTTTGCGGGGCCGGACGGTCCTGCGGACCTGACGGCGTGGGGACGGCGGGTGGGGATATGGCGGGGCGGAGGTCGTCTGGCGTCTGGCCGCCGCACCACGGGACGGCGCCAGGGGCTTTGGCCCCGTCTAGGTGGCCCCGCTTTGCGGGGCCGGACGGT
>CAZXDD010000055.1:0-20917 GCA_964639415.1 uncultured Armatimonadia bacterium | reverse complement strand
CACCGAACCACGCGGCCAGGCGGCAGGTGCCGGGGAAGGGATTGTCTCACCGGGCAGCGAACCTCAAGGCCAATAGTCGGGCGTTTTTGGCCCTCGCCGGGCCAGCGGCGGCGGCGATGCACGGCGGCGGCCGCGAGGAGAGGCGACGACGCTTCGCAGGGCGATTCTAGGAGGCGGGCCGCATGGGACACCGGAAGACATACGACGAGTGTAGCCGTCACCGCCGGCGACTGCTGTGGGGACTGCTGGGCCCGATTCTGGGGATGATGCTTGCGGTCGGCTCACCGTGTCGGGCTCAGGAGGCGGCGGAGCAGAACCTGATCCAGAATCCGGGGTTCGAGAATCAGGCGCTGTGGGAGATCGTGTTGCGCGGCGATGCCCAGGGCTCGGCCGAGCGGGACAGGGCAACGGTGCGCAATGGCTCGCACTCGATGAAGCTGACCAAGGGCAATCCGGTGGGCTTCGTGATCCTGCGCCACGCCTCTCCGATCCCGGTGAAGGCCAACCAGGTCTACACCTTCCGGGGCTGGTACCACACGCAGGACACAGATATTCCCACCGCTTTGCTGTTCCGGGTGGGCCCCAGGGACGGCAACCTCTCCTACGACTCCGTGGACAAGAGCCAGGGGTGGCCCAGCCAGAGCCTGCTTGTGAACTCGCCCAGGGGCAAGTGGGAGAAGCGTGTGGTGACCCACAGGCCCTCCGAGGACGGCGAGGTGTACCTGCACGTCGTGTTGTACGGCAACCCGGCCACGGTCTGGCTGGACGATCTGGAGTTCACTCCGGGCACGGCGAGCACGACGGCGAGCAGCACGGAGTTCGAGACCCCCTTCACCGCCGAGCAGGTCTCTGTGGCACTTGCCGCTCGCGAGAACGCCACCGCGAAGGTGGGCGAGGAGTACGGTCACAGCGTGCTGACCGTCAATGGTGAGAAGGTGCCGGCGGTGCTGTACAAGGGTGAGCCCTACAAGACCGAGGGGGACTACTCCCGGTTCGGGAAGGCCGGGGTGAACCTGGCGACCGTGTCGGTTCGCCTGGGGAGCATCAAAAACGAGCCGGGCACCTGGCTGGGGGCCGGTCGGTACGACTTCGCCTCCGCCGATGCGGCGATCCTCAAGGCCCTGCGCCGCAACCCGGAGGCCCACCTGATCGTGGATGTGGGCATCTACCCCTACCGGGAATGGGGTGAGGAGAATCCTCGCGACTGCTGGGCCGATGGGACGGGGCAGAGGGCGTACGGATGGTGGGGGAATGTGGAGGGGTTCGCGACGGACCTCTCCGCTCTGACGCCGGCGGACCGCCATTACTGGTGGTACCCGTCGTACAACTCGGCCAAGTGGCGGGCCGACGCCTCCGAGGCGCTGGCGGCGCTGGTACAGCACCTGCGCGGGACCGAGGCGTGGAAGGCGGTGGTGGGCTTCTACATCACCGGCGGGCACGACGGTCAGTTCCAGGTGTTCAACCGCCTGGATCACTCGGAGGCGAGCCGAGAGGCTTTCGCCCGGTGGTGTGAGAAGCGCTACGGGACCGTGGAGAAGCTATCGGCGGCCTGGGGGTGGCAGGTCGGGGCCTTCGGCGAGGCGATGGTGCCCGCCGATCGCGAGGGAGCGGAGGCCCAAGGAGTGTACCTGCCCAGGGGGGAGGAGGTCGACTATCGCCGGTTTGCCGACGAGTCGGCGTGGGAGCTGCGGGACGCCTTCGCCGGTGTGGTCAAGAGCCGGGCCGAGAAGGATGTCATCACCATCGCCTACGGCAATCCTCCGGATTACGATCTCCACCGTTTCCTGTCCACGAGCAATCTGGACGCCTCGGCGAGCATGAGCAACTACGCCTACCGGCGGCCGGGGTATGCCGCCGGGTACATCCCCTTCGACTCCTTCGATCTACACGGGAAGCTGTTCTTCCAGGAGCTGGATCTGCGCTCCTGGACCGGCGCAGGGCACAGCGAGATTTACGATGCGTGGGTGAGCGCCGCCCCGGACGCCGCCACGTGGGAGGCGATCCACAAGAAGCTGGTGGGCGTGAGCCTGGCCAAGGGCTGCGGCTTTTGGTACTACGACATGAACCACTACTTCGACGCTCCCGAGATGATGGCAGGCATCGCTCAGGCCCACGAGCAGGCGGCCGAGCTACTGACCCGGAAGGACACCTTCCGTCCGGATGTGGTGGTGATCCGCGGTGGCGGCGCCAATGACTATCTCACCGACTACTTCAGCTCCGTGAAGGCGGCGGAGATCTACCAGCTCATGGAGCTGGAGACCAGCGGTGTGCCCTTTGACCTGCATTACCTGGATGACGTGCTGAGCCGGCCGGAGCTGCAGGAGTACAAGGTCTTCGTGTTCATGAATGTGCGTTTCATCACCTCGGAGCAACGTCTGGCCATCGGTGAGAAGCTGAAGACCAACGGCAAGACTTTGGTGTGGCTGCATGACTCGGGGTATCTGTCGGAGGCCGGGGCTTCGGTGGAGGCCATGTCGGCGCTCACCGACGTGCAGACGGTGACGCAGGACGGGCGGGCTCGACAGACGATGCTGGTGCCGACTTTGGTGCACCCGCTGACTCAGCGCGTGCCGGCCTTCGCCTCGCTGACGGAGCTGTTCATGGGGATCATGACGCTGGACGGCGCCAGCGCCTTCTCGGGCCGGGCGCAGGCCTTTTGGCCGCGGGATCCCAATTCCCGGCCCGTGGCGGTGTTCGCCGAGGACGGGAGCCCCGCCGGGGTGGTCAAGCGCATTGCCATCGACGAGCGCAACAGCTACACGACGGTGTACATCGCCGCACCCAATGCGCTGGCCGGCGCGATGCTCAACAACATCGCCCAGGAGGCCAAGGCATTCACCAGCGGCCTGTCCGGCCCGGCCGTGCATATGAGCGGCAACTTCATCTCCGTGCATGCGCTCAAGACCGGGCGCTACTTCCTGCGCGTGCCGCCGGAGTCCAGGCGCGTGGTGGACCTGGCAACAGGCAAGATGCTGGGCCAGAACATCACGCAGGTGAACCTGACCCTGGACGCCCAGCAGACCTACTGGCTCGGCGTGCAGTAGCGCACCGGGGCCATAGCGGATGCTTCGTCACTTGCCACCGCCCGGCCGTTTTGGCGGTGGCAAGTGTTTTGTGGGTCGGAGATCGTGGCCTGACGGGGGCCACCCGCCACCTGGGGGGCATACATGCTCGCACTTGTCGTGTCGGTGGTGTTCATGGCCGGCTTCGGTCTGGTCGTCCGTGCCTCGCAGCGGCGCGGACTGCACATGCTGGGGGTGGGCCTTTGCAACTACCTGGCGGCCGCCCTGTTCTACGGCCTGTGGATCCTCCGTGACGGGCTGTGGACCTGCGACTGGCGCACGGCGGCCATCGGCGCCATTGGGGGCGCGTTCTACGGCGGGGGCTTCTTTCTCATCCTCGCCCCCATGCGCTGGCGCGGGGTGGGGATTGTCTCGGCGATCCTGGGCCTGTCGGTGCTGCTCCCCGTCTTGTTCTCCTTCATCCTGTGGCGTGAGGTCCTGGCGCCGGTGCAGGTGGCCGGTGTGGCTCTGGCGTTGTGCGCGCTCCCGCTCTTGGGCGTCGATGAGGGGGCGCGGGGCGGGAAGCTGACGCCGGGGATGGCGGCGGTGATGCTGGGGCTGTTCCTGGTGAACGGGGGCTGCATGACGGTGCAGAAGTGGTTCCATACCACGGGCCTGGATGGCGAGAGGCCGGTGTTCTTCTGGTACCTGTTCACGGTGGCCGCCGCGATCCTGCTGGTCGCCTGGCGGACGCGGAGCCGAGAGCTGGAGAGGACGGACCTGGGCTACGGGGTGTTGCTGGGCTCGTGCAATGTGCTGGCGAACCTGGCATTGCTGGCTGCGCTGGATCGGCTGCCGGGGGTGGTAGTGTTCCCGGTGATGCAGGCGGGGGTGATGATCTTCTCGGTGCTGTTTGGGCAGGTGGCGTGGCGAGAGCGGCCGGGGCGTCTGGGGTTGGCGGGCATCGGGCTGGCGGCCGGGGCGGTGGCTTTGATCAACCTGTAGCAATGCTGCGCCTCAGAGCGCCGAGCACGGCTGGGAGGGTCGCCTAGGATCTGTGCCACGGCGGGGCGGCGATTCCGCGGGGGGGGTCTGTGGTGTGGGCCGAAGGGCCATTGGTGGTCCTTGGGGCCTGACGGCCAACGGCGGCATTCCTCACCTCTCGCGGGCGGCCCCTGCGGGGCTGGGAGAGGTTAGGGCCGCGGCAGCGGGGGTCGCCACCTCACACTTCCCCCGGCGGCTCGCGGCAGGGCGGTCCCTCACCCGCAAGCGCCCCGCAGGGGCGCCCGACTCTCCCGGACGCCCCTGCGGGGCTGGGAGAGGTGAAACGGCCTACGGCCAGCGGCGCGGGGCGCCGGACACATCGGCGGGAGCGGGCGCTCTCGGAATGACACTGCCCGGTCCGGGCGACAAGCCCAGTGGGCCCGGTCTGCGGCGGCCATCCCGGAGAGCGCCGTGACGGAAGCTCTGACCGGGTCCGGAGGTTGCGGCGCCCCGGGGAGCGAAGACAGGCACCCGAAGGAGGCGGTGCCCGATCATGTGCGGCCCTCATCATCCCTCGACCTATCGACCAGGTAACCTCGGGCGGGAACCCGGGGCGCACGACACCTCGGCCGCGGTGTCCCGCGGCACACGACGGCGGCGGCCCCGCCCTGCCTGGGGCGAGCTGCTGATCACCGCATTACTGCTGGGGAGTCTATCCATGAGCCATGGCGGGCAAGAGCAGGCGGGCAAGACGGGTTCGGTGTTCTGCGGGCCCGAGTCCATCGAGGCAGCAAGAGCCAACGCCCGGCGCTACCCGTGGGCGGCGGAGATCGCCGGGGAGCTGGTGCGCCGAGCCCGGCCGTGGGTGGACCTCGCGGACGAGGAGCTGTGGGGGCTGATGTTCGGCAATACCATCCGCAGGTCGTGGATGGTCTGGTCCAGCGGGCATTGCCCTTCGTGCGGCGAGGGCGTGCCCATGTACAACTGGGAGATCGACGCCATCGGTGTGCCGTGGAAGGTGCGCTGTCCGCACTGCAGCGAGCTGTTTCCCAAGAACGACTTCGGGCGCTTCTATGACTCCGGTCTGGACGCAGGCGGGGTGTTCGATCCGGCACTGGCGGATCGGAGTTTGCTGTACAACACCGAGCATCCGGATCCGGCCGACCCGCTCCATGGGTTTGGTGTCGACGACGGCGAGGGCTATGTGGAGGGCGACAAGCGCTGGCGGTTCGTGGGCGCGTACCTGATCTACGGGCAGTGGAAGCAGGCCGTAGTCGGGGGGATCTGCAGTCTGGCGGCGGCCTACGCCGTCACGGGCGAGGAGGCGTACGCCCACAGGGCCGGGGTGCTGCTGGATCGGGTGGCGGACCTGTACCCGAGCTTCGACTTCAAGACCCAGGGAGTGATGTACGAGGGGCCGGCGCACGCGGGCTACGTCTCCACCTGGCACGACGCCTGCGAGGAGGTGCGTCAGCTCGCCCTGGCCTACGACCAGGTGTTCCCGGCCCTGAGCCGCGACACGGAGCTGGCCGCGTTCGCCACGGAGCAGGCCAAGCGGTACGGCATCGGCGCCTCCAAGGCCACGCCCGCCGCGGTGTGCCGCCACATCGAGCAGGGCATCCTGTGGGACACGCTGCAGAATGCGGGGAAGATCACCTCGAACTATCCCCGCCGGGAGATCGCTCTGGCCATCATCCGCACGGTGCTTGGGTGGCCCCAGAACCGCGAGGAGGTGCTGGCCGCCATCGATGCGCTGGTGCAGCAGGCCACGGCGGTGGACGGGGTCACTGGAGAGAAGGGGCTCGCCGGCTACTCGGCGGGCGTGATCCAGAGTCTCGCCGGGTTCCTGGAGCAGTACGCCACCATCGACCCGGAGTTCCTGCCCGCCCTGCTGCAGCGTCGGCCCAATCTGGCCAAGACCTACCGCTTCCACATCGACACCTGGTGTCTGGGGCATTACTATCCGCTCAGCGGTGATACGGGGTCCTTCGCCCTGCGTTTCGACGACTATGTGGGCGTGAACCTGCCCGGGGCCGGCAATCCGATGGGCAAGGCCAGTTGGGAATGGCCGCTTGCGCCATCGGGATACTCCTTCTTGTGGCGCCTGTATGAGCTGACGGGTGATGTGGCCTATGCGCAGGTGATCTACCGGGCCAACGGTGGGAGGGTGGACGGTCTCCCGCGGGACATCTTCGCCCGCGACCCCGAGCGGATGCAGCAGGAGCTGGGGGAGCTGATCCGAGCGGAGGGTGAGAGGGTCCAGGTGGGGTCGGTGAACAAGCAGCAGTGGCACCTGGCGATCCTGCGTTCCGGCCGGGGGGATGATGAGCGCTGCGCGTGGCTGGACTACGACAGCGGCGGCGGGCACGGACATGCGGACGGCATGAACCTGGGGCTGTTCGCCCGGGGCCTGGACCTGATGCCGGACTTCGGCTACCCGCCCGTGCACTACGGCGGCTGGGAGGGGACGAGGTTCAACTGGTATGTGCACACGGTCTCGCACAATACGGTGGTGGTGGACGGCAAGAGCCAGCCGGCCGGGGCCGGGGAGACCACGCTGTGGGCCGACGGGGAGGCCTTCGGCCTCGTACGGGCCTCGGCGCCGGCACTCATCGGTGGGGCCCAGTACGAGCGCACCATCGCGATGGTGGACATCGACGAGCAGGACAGCTACATTCTGGACATCTTCCGAGTCATCGGTGGCTCGGACCACACCAAGTTCCAGCACAGCCACTTCTCTACCCTGCAGACGCGGGGCCTGTCTTTGTCCGCAGGCGAGGACTACGGTCACGGAGCGGTGATGCGCGATTACCGGACCGACGCCGCGGCCACCCCGGGGTGGCAGGCGGACTTCAGCGCCATCGACGAGCTGGGGTATCTGCCCCAGGGGGCGACGGTGGGGCTGCGCTACATCGATCTGACGGCAGAGGCCGCGGTCTCCACGGCCGAGGCCTGGGTCTCCCCACGGGGCTTCAGCGGGTACTCGGAGGCGTGGATTCCGCGGCTCTTGATCCGGCGTCGCGGCGAGGCGCCGCTGGCCTCGAGTTTCGTCTCCGTGGCGGCGCCCTACGGCGCGGTGCCCGGCCTGCGCGAGGCCCGCCGGCTTCCGCTCACCACCGGCGACGGCCGTGAGTTCCCACAGGCCAATGTCTGCGTGGAGGTGGCCATGGCCAACGGGACCCGGGACATCCTGCTCAGCGCCGACACCGAGAATCCCCGGGGGCTTGAGCCCTCATGGCCACAGGAGGCGTTGTGTCAGGCGGAGAACGCCCTGCGGCTGGAGGGCGATACCTGCCTGGTGCGCTTCAGCGCCGGCGGCGAGCCGCAGATGGTGGCGCTGTGCAGGGCCCGGAGCCTTTCGATCGGGGAACTCGCGATCTGCGTCGAACCCGAGGAGGACTATGTCGAGATTCACTTCGTCGACGGCACCCCGCGGGTGGTGGTGGGGAGAGCTCAGAGCGTGCACGTGAGCGGGTAGGGAAGAGGGCGGTGGGGCCGCCCCTGTGGGTGCCATGGCGCTCAGAATGACACTGTCGAGCAGGGCGGGCCTCTTGGCCGCGCTCCCGGCCGCACCGCCCAGGCCAGGTCGCACCCGGTCCGACCAGCGCCTCTGTCGGAGGACTAGCCATGGACGATCACGAGCCCGACGTTCCGCCGATCGATGGAGAAGACGCCCCCCCCGCCGCACAGGAGGCCGAGGCGGCGGTGCAGGTGCACCTGGCCGAGAACCTGCAGAACCGCAATTGCGCGATCTTCGCCGCCTGTGTCTCGCTGGTCTATCTGGCCGCGCCGGTGCTGTACATCGGCTTCGTGCAGGCGGCGCTGTGTGAGAAGCTGGGCGCCTCGGACACCATCTCCAACCTCCCCAGCACCGCGTACATGGCGCTGGCCGTGTTCCCGGTGCTGATCGCCTGGCTGGTGCCGCAGGTGCGGCTCTTGAGGCCGGCGATCTCGCTTTCCTACGCCATCACCGCGGTGATGGGGCTGGTGGTCGCCGTGGCCCTGGTCCTGCCCATTCCCACGTGGCTGAGGATCGCGGCTATGGTCGCCCACGGCGCGATTCTGGGCTGCACCAATGGTGTGGTCGCCACCTTCAACTGGGAGGTGCTGGGCCGCGGCGTCTCGGAGTCCCGGCGCGGACGGGCGTTCACCCTGGCCTATGGTGTGGGGCCGATGTTCGCGGTAGTCGGCTCGCTGGGGTCGCAGATCATCGTCAAGGGCGAGCTGTTCGGCCTGCGGCCGGACTGGCTGCCGCAGTTTGAGTACCCGTGGAACTTCGCCATGCTGTTTGGGGCCAGCGCCCCGATCATGGCGCTGGCGGCGGTGCTGGCGCGGCTGTATGTGATCCCCCTGCCCAGGGTCGAGGTGGAGCGCAAGCCTTTCAAGACCGCGGTGCTGGCGGGCTTTGGGCGCTTCTTCAGCTACCGGCTGGCCCTGGTGGCCTGCATCACCTACCTCCTGGTCTACGGCGGACACATGGTCCAAAACAACATGAGTCTGTACACCCGCGAGGCGGTGGGGGTGAACGCCGAGGACCTCGTGGGCTACCAGATGGCGCTGAGATTCTCGTTCAAGGTCATCGCGGGCTTCATCTTCGGCTGGCTGCTGACGCGCACGAATCCGCGGACGCTGCTGCTGGTCACGGCCCTGGTGGACATCGCCAGCGTCGTGTGGATTCTGTCGGTGACGGGGAACTGGTTCCTGCTGGCCTTCGGGATCAACGGCGCCGGGGAGCTGTTCGGAGTCTACTATCCCAACTACGTTTTGGGCTGCTCGCCCAAGTCGCAGATGCGGCGGAACATGGCTTTCGTCAGCATGGTGACGGTGCCTGTGGCGCTGACCCCGGTGTTCTTCGGGTGGATCTCGGACACCTGGAGTCTGCGGGCGAGCTTCTGGACGGCCATCGCCATCATGGGGATTGCCGTGGCGATGGTCGCCCTGCTGCTGCCGAGCAAGCCGCGGCCGCGGGTAGAGGACCTGGAGCCCTCGGACCTGGAGGAGGATAGGGTTGAGGGGGATGCGGCCGGGGTGGATGCCGACAACGGTGAGAAGACTGGGTAGGGCAAGGGGCGGGAGAGGCGGGTGGCGTCTCGGTGGCGGAAGGCGCCTGGGGCCGGATGGCGAACTGTGACGGTAGACCGGGTGGGGACTACTTGTGTCAGGGGGATTGGTATGGGAAGCGGTCCGCTGCGAGTCGTCCTCGCGCTCGTGATAGCCGTTTGGATGCCGGGGATCTGTGGGTGCGGGGGTGGTGGGACGGGCACGTCGGTGCCCGGTCCGCCGGCCCCCACCGTGCAGGCCCTGGGTACCGTCTCCGGCAGCGTGAGCGGCGGCGGTGTGAACGTTGCACGCTCGAGGCTCTTGCTGGACGGAGTGCAGTTGCCCGTCGCCGTAGGCGTCGGCGGGGCCTTCGAGATTCCGGGTATCCGGCCGGGCGAGCACGTGCTGGACGTCATCGGCCCGGAGGGCATGCACGCCGGGCGTGTGACCTTCAGGGCCGTCGCGGGCGCGACCAGCTCGGTCGGCACCATCTCCCTGACGCCAACAGGACAGATCGTGGGCATCGTCACCAGGCGGGACGGGAATCTGCTGACCGCTCTGGCCGGGGTCGAGGTGGTCGCAAGCTCGGACATTCCTTCCTGGGAGCAGCCGCCGCCTCCGGGCCTCGAGGATGTCGGCCGGCCGGATGAGGCCGTGGTGGTCGCGCCTACGGATCCGGAGGGGGCCGAGTACCACGCCACGACAGATGTCGACGGTAGCTATGTGATGAAGGGGGTCCGGCCCGGACTGTACGTGGTCAGCGTGGCGGTCCCGGGCCTGAGGGGGGGCGAGCAGGTGGCCTTCGTGCGGGCCGGGCACACCGCGGCGGTGGACTTCGAGCTGGAACCCACCATCGCGCCCGGAGTCGGTACTGTGGACTGCACGGTGTACGGCGTCTACGAGGGCGGCAGCAGGGCGCCGCTTCCGGGGGCCATTGTCGAGGTCTTCCCGGAGCAGGGCTGGGAGCTTCCGCGCCCCGATGCGCCGCTGATCCTTCCGCCGGAGGCCCCCTTCCCGGCCGGGCTCGCGGCGGCGCTGCGCACCGTGGACGAAATCGAGCGGCCCCCGGCTCCGCCGGCCGGCGATGGCGGCGGGTGGGTTGTCGAGCCGCCGCGGATCATCTGGGAGCGGTTCGCCACGATCACCGACGCGGCCGGCCACTGCTCGCTGAACGTTCCGGCGGGCTACTGCCAGGTCTCGGCGTGGCGCTGGGGCTACGAGCCGGCACAGGTGCGTGTCGCGGTGACAGACGGAGCCACCGTGGCGGTGAGCTTCGATCTGGGGCTCTGTGAGATGCCCGCGCTGCCGCCGCTGTTCGACGGCGAGGAGCCACCGGGGCCGCCGGGGCAGACCCGCTAGCGCCTGGGGCACCCAGAAGCCGACGCGGACACGGCCCAAGCCGTGTCCGCGTTTGTCTTCCTCGGCCGTTCCCCGCGTCTCTGTGTCAGGCCGTTCTCCGTGGGACTCCGTGCTCTCCGTGTCTCCGTGGTGAGACGTGTCGTGTCTCCCCCCTACTCCCTCCCGGCGGCCCAGAGGATGCCTCTTCTCAGCACCTCCCGGAAGTTGGGATCGACGTAGGTCAGGTTGTCGTGGCCCGACTCGAAGCAAAGCACCCTCGCCTGCCCCACCTGCCGGGTCCAGGCCAGGGAGCTCATGCTGTTGGGGTTGTCCGTGGTGAGCAGGACGTGGCTGTCGGCGCCGGGCTCGGGCATGGTGTAGGTCTCGTCGGTCATCTCCCAATCGCTCAGGCCGGCGGTGATGGGGTGGCTGCTGTCGGCCACGTGCACCCGCACCGTCTCGTTTGGATAGTAGCCGAAGGTGCGCTGCGGGATACCGACTAGCTCGTCCCACAGCGGCCAGTCGCGGTAGGCCAAGAGAGCGTGGTGCAGGACAACGACGCCGGTGCCGGACTGCGTGAGGTCGCAGATGGCTCCGGCGATCTGGGGCCCGAAGGGCTGCCCCTCGGCCGGGGTCTGCAGGTGCATGTTGTAGAAGGCCACGCAGTCATACGAGCCGCGCACCTGTGGCGCGCTGCTGCCGAAGGTGTCCATGGCCTGAGGGTAAGCGTCTACCCCGGGCATGTGGTGGAACACGTCATACAGGGCGGGCACATCGAAGGGGTGATGGCCGACGATCAGGGCGAGCTTGATGTTGTGACCGGACGACTGGGACGAGGTCATGGGGGCCCCCGGGTGTTGCGGGTGGTACGCTCGGAGCAGGTGCTTCGCGCATGGGCGGTGTGGGACCTGCCCGGCGGGAGAAGGACGGCACAGGCTCTGTGGCGAACGATGCCGCGCCGGGTCGCTCTCCCGGACGAAAGGAAGCCTGTACTGATGAAGATCTCCATGATGTCATACACCATGGCCCGTGGCGAGTGGGGCCAGAACCCCGATGTCGCCCGGCTTTGCGAGCTCACCAGGGAGCTGGGGCTCGACGCCATCGACTGGGTCGGCACCTACGGCCACGACCCCGACGAGATCCGGAAGATCACCTCGGACTTCGGCATCGCCTGCGCCTGCCATACCTTCGGCGCCCGGCTGCAGGTGGCCGATGAGACCGAGCGGCTGGCGGCGATGGATGTTGTCAAAGAGGGGCTACACAGCGCGGTCCGCCTCGGCACCGACAAGGTCATGATCGTGCTCTCCGGGATACCCGGACAGGACAGGGAGCAGACGCGTGCGTATGCCATCGAGAGTCTGCAGAAAGTGGTGCCCCTGGGGCAGGAGATGGGAGTTGCGGTGAGCGTGGAGCACTTCCCCGGCGCCGCCAGTCCCTTCGCGGTCTCGGCGGACATGAACGAGGCCATCGCCGAGGTTCCCGGGCTGAAGGTCACCTACGACAACGGGAATGCCTTCATCGGCGGGGAGGACGCTCCGGACGGGTACACCAACAGCAAGGAGCATGTGGTGCACGCTCACTTCAAGGACTGGGTACGCGACGAGGAGGGCATGGAGGCTCTGGACGGCAACCACTATCGCGGGGCGCTGATCGGCGAGGGCCTCGTGGACCCCTGGCCCTGCCTGCAGGCGATGAAGGCCGGCGGCTACGAGGGGTACATCAACTTCGAGTACGAGGGCCGGGAGTACACGCCGGAGGAGGCGATGAGAAAGGGCCTCCCGCCGCTACTGGAGATGCTGGAGAAGCTGCAGTAGGGACAGCGGGGCCAAACAGGGCCTACGCCGTATGGGGGGAGCAAGCGGGCCGTCTGCCGTATGGAGGGGCCGGGTGTGCAGCCGGTGCGACGCTTGCGTCGCCGCACACCCGGCCCAGTCGTATGCCTTACCCCTCCGGCCTTAGGTCGTGCAAGACTATCCCCGCCAGGGCCTTGGGGTAGAAGTACGTGCCCTTCTGGGGCATCTTCTGCCCCGCCGTGGCGATGGCCATGACCTGCTCCACCCGGGTCGTGTTGACGTACAGCACCATGGCCGCCTCACCCCGAGCCACGCGATTGGCCGCATCGTGGCCGTCGCGGGAGAACAGCACGTTCACCCCGGTCGCGGCCATGTCTCCACTCAGGCCCATGATCCCCTCGATGAGGAGCTTGTGCAGGAGCGCGACATCCAGCTCCCTGGTGGCCGGCGGCAGGTCGGCCACGCCGTGTGCCATGGCGCGCTGCAGGTCGTTGAGATGCAAGAGCAGCGCATAGTTGCCCCCGGCGTAGAGAGCGAAGCGGTGCTCGTCCGGGCCGGCCTGGGACATGCGGTCCAGCAGGGCGTGGATGCCATCGGCCCGGGCCTGATCCGAGGAGCTGTCGATAGTGACTCGCTCGGTCTCGAACACGTCCATCACGCTGCGCCAAAGCTGGGCCTCGGCCTCCAGCGGGAGCTCCTTGACCAGCCGGTGTGAGGGCAGGATGGTGAGCTGGCCCGCGTCGGCATTGCACAGGAACATCGACACGTAGTCCCAGGGCGCGTCGCCGTCGGTCCCGTGCTTCTCTCGCTGGGCCTGCCGATAGGCCAGGGCGGTCTCGTAGCGGTGGTGGCCGTCGGCGATGACCACCGGCCGGCTGGCGAACATCGATGTGAGCCTGCCGCACCGCGCCTCATCATCGATGAGCCACAGCCGGTGCTGTACACCGTCTCTGTCCGTCATCTCCCACAGCGGCGGGTGCGCGCACGCCTCCTCAGCCACCGATTCGAGTACCATGTCCGGGTCTGAGTACATCCCGAAGACCTGGCTCTCGCTGCACTGCATGGCATCCAGGAGCCGGCGACGATCGACCTTGGGGGTGGCCAGGGTGCCCTCGTGGGGCAGGACGATGCGCTCGTCGTACTCGGCGAGCTTCACCAGCCCCACCACTCCCCGGCGGGTGACGGGATTGGGCTCGGCGCGGGGGACGGGGGCCGGAGCGATGTACCTTTGCTCGTAGAGATAGAACGCGGGTGCGGGGTCCTGAACGAGGATCCCCTCTCTGCGCCACTCGCGCAGATCGGCGGCCGCCAGCTCGTAACGGGAGCGGGTGGGCGCGGTGCCCAGCGGATCGAGGCCCAACGTGAGGCGCACGATGTTGTAGGGGTGTTTGTCCACGAAGGCCCGGCGCTCGCATTCGGAGATCACGTCATAGGGCGGAGCGAGCACCGAGGAGGCCTCGCAGCCCTTGTCGGGATTGTAGCGCCAGCCACGGAACGGAATCACGTCTGCCATCGTCATTCCTCCAGCCCGGTCAGCGGTTGCGGTAGTCGCCTCATTGTAGCTTCCCTTCGCCCGCGCGCAAAGGGGGGCCTGCCGGCGGTGCGGAATATGCCCTGAAGACGTCTCCAGGGAGTGAGCCCATGTCTCTTTCGCCACGTGTCGCTGCCATTCTATCTGCCGCCGTGCTGCTGCCGGGTTGCCTGTGCGCTCAGCCGGAGCCGGTGGTGACCGACCTCCAGGCCTGGGGCACGGGGGACGGCGTCCTGCATGTGCGCTGGGTCACCGAGCAGCTCACGAGGGGTCGGGTACAGTACGGAGCCACAGCGGACCTGGGCTCCGTGGCCGAGGAGGACCCGGCCTGCCTGCGCGGGACGACGAACAACCGCGACAGCGGCACCGGCTGGGCCAGTAACCATCGCTGCGACATCGCCGGCGTGACCGAGTGGCCGATCTGGCTCAGAATCGCCGGCGGCACGGCAGAGGGTGAGGCCTTCGAGTCGGAGACGATCACCGTTCCGGGCCCCCTGGAGCCCCGGGGCAGGGTGGCAAGGGAACTCATCCCTTTGAGGGTTGAACGCGGCGCCTGGCAACTGGAGGCGGCGCCGATCACGGTGGGAGTCCCGTTTCCCGACGGGGCGCTGGCGGATACCGACAGCATTCGGCTCCTGGTGGGCAAGTCGGAGCTGCCCTGTCAGGTGCAGGCCGTCACCCGGTGGCACGGGTCGCAGAGCATCAAGTGGCTGCGGGTGGACTTCCTGTGCCCTCCGGGGGACGACGAGGCCTATCTGCAGTATGGGACGGAGGTTACGAGGCGAGCGGTCTCGCCGCCGGAGCGTCTCGCCGACGACCTCGGGGGCCTGTCCGCTACGTTGGTGGACGCCGAGGGCAAGAGGCATGAGGCGCGGCTCGGGGTCGTGGGCATGGAGGAGTCCGGGCCCGTGAAGTGGGTCGTGAAGGCCGAGGGGCAGTTCGTGGCCGCGGACGGCGCGGCCCTGGGTCGGTTCATCGTCCGGCGCTATGTCTGGCCGGGACTGGACGCCGACCGCTATGACCTCACTTTCGAGAACGACAACACCTCCCGGGAGATGACCTCGATCCGGTCGCTCCATGTGCAGCTCCCCGGCAACCCGGCGGGGCTGACGGTGGGGGACGGCGAGGACATAGTCGAGTTGCAGAAGGGGCAGCGCGTGCTGCAGCGCGAGGACTTCGAGTGGGTCACCGAGCCGGGAGGAGAGAAGGGCAGGCGGCTTAAGGGTGTGATCGAGACCGGGGAGGAGGCGTACCTGCTGCGGAACTTCTGGGAGCAGTGGCCGAGCTCGGTGGAGCTGGGCGAGGAGGGGGCGCGCATCGGGCTGTGCCCCGAGCTGCCCGAGGGCTTCTACTCCGGTCGCCAGGACGAGGACAAGCTGTACTACCAGATTCGCGATGGGCTGCACACGTTTCGCCAGGGCTTCGCCAAGACCTGGGAGCTGTGGCGCGTGTCCGCTGCCGGGGTGGCGGCGAGCCTCGATGCCGACCGCCCCATCGCGAGCGTGCCTTCCCGGTGGATCGAGGACAGCGGGGCGCTGCGGAGGCTGGCCGTTGCCGCGCGGGAGCAGTTCCCGGGCTATGACGAGACGTTGGCGACCGGCGTGGACCGCTATCTGGAGGCCCGGGACCGCGCCCGGGAGTACGGGATGATGAACTTCGGCGACTGGCACGGGGAGCGCACGTGGAACTGGGGTAATCTGGAATACGATCTGGGCCACGGGTTCCTCACGCAGTTCGCGCGCACCGGCAAGCCGGAGTTTTGCCACCGCGCCGAGGAGTGCGTGCGTCACCAGCGGGATGTGGATACCCGTCACCACGCCGACGATGCGCGGCGCATCGGCCAGCAGTGGACCCACGCCATCGGTCACACGGCCGGGTACTATCCCCCCGAGTACAAGGACATGAAGGTTTACGCCTCCCCGGGCTGGTCGGATAACCGCGGACACATCTGGTCGCAGGGCATGCTGGAGCACTATCTGCTGGGCGGGGACCGGCGCTCGTGGGACTGCGGTCTTCTCATCTCCGACTGGGCGGCAGGCCCCCAGGTCACGAACTTTCGCTTCGGCAATGCCCGGGAGCCGGGCTGGATGACCAAGCTGGTGATGGGGGCGTACCTGTGCACCGAGGACCCCTTCTACCTCAACGCCGCCCGCATCATGCTCTCCAAGGTGCACCGGCAGTCGCTGGCCACCGGGGACCGCGGCTTCTACTACCACGAGCTGCCCGGGGGCCACTGCGATTGCGAGGGCGAGAAGCACTACGGTGAGGCGGGGTTCATGCTGGGAGTGCTGATGACGGGGATGAAGATGTACTACGAGGCCACGGGGGACGAGACGGTGGCCGAGGACCTGGTGAAGACCGCGCGGTTCATCGTGGAGACCATGTGGGTGCCGCAGGAGCTGGGGTTCCGCTATACGTCCTGCCCCAGGACCGGGGCCGGTCGGTCCTCGGCGTGGATCATGATGGAGGGCCTGGCCTTCGCGGCCTCCCGCACGGGCGATCCGGCATTGGCCGAGGTATGCCGCGACGCGCTGGCGGCGGCGTGGAGCACGCTGCCTGTCACCGGCAAGGGCGCGGGCTATGTGATCTGCTCCTCGGCTCAGGCGTTGGCGGAGATGTCGGTGATCCCGGGCGAGAGCTTCGCCGACTACCTGGCGGCGGTGGACCGGGCGCTGCGCAGTCCGGGGCGACGGCTCTTGCCCACGAATGTGCCGAACCCCGACTTCGAGGACAGCGCTCAGGGCTGGCCGTCTCGGGGCTGGGCCATCGAGCGCAGCGAGGAGGTGAAACACTCAGGCCGCGCGTCGCTTGAGATCAGCGGCGTCAAGAGCGGGCAGAACGAGTACGTCAACACGACCTACGACGCCGCGGGCTCACCGTTTGAGATCGCGTGGCTCAGGCCGGGCGCCACGTATCGCCTGACCGCGTGGCTGCGGGTGGATCAGATCACTCCCGGCACGCCCGCGCCCTCGATGCGCCTGGCCTTCCGCGATGCCGGGGGCACCCGCAGCGGGGCCGCCACCAACGCCTACGACCTGGAGAGGCTCGGCACCTGGCAGAAGCTCAGCGCGGACGTGACTTTGCCGGAGTACAACACGCGGAACTACATCGCGTTGAACACCAACTCGCGGGAGAGCATCGAGACGGTGATGTACCTCGACGACATCAGCCTGGTGCCTGTGGAGCGGTCTGCCGCGGACAGGTATGACTACCACCGGCTGCTGGCCGAGGACGCGCAGGTCGGGGAGGGGGCGAGGGTCGTCGAGGTCACCCGGCCTGTGGCCGGCCGGCACATCGAGGGTCCCGGTGATGTCTGGTGGACGGTGCAGGTTGAAGAGGCGGGGCGCTACTCGCTGTGGGCGGCGGTGTCGGAGGGGGCGCGGATTGGGGGCGCCATTGTGGGTGATACGGAGCTGCCCGGGATCAGGCCTCCGGGGGAGTTGACCTGGGTGCGGCTGGGCGAGGTGGAGGTGTCGGCGGGACCCGTGGGGGTCAGGCTGGTGGGGCTCGGGGAGGGCGCAAGGGTGACTCGGGTGGTACTGACCGACGATCCGGGGAGTAGTGTGGAGTAGGGGAGGCAGGATAGCGGCGCTGAGGGCGGGGGCATGGTGCGATCGTCCGGCGCCGGACCTCGCCTCCGCTTGCCACCCCTTGCAGATTGGCTTACAATTGAGTTCTGCCGCCGGGGCCGTTGAGCAGACCGCCGCCGGCAAGACAACGGCGGCCCTTACGGGCCGCCGGGGGTCGGTCGATAGTGGTGCCGAGGGGGGGACTCGAACCCCCACGGGGATTGGCTACCCCGCCGGATTTTGAGTCCGGTGCGTCTGCCAATTCCGCCACCTCGGCTTTGAGCAGTCAGTATAGGACCGGTGCAGGCCGAAGTCAAGATCGGCCCGCGGCGTCCGGACATCGCCGGCGGGCATCACGGGTGGTTAGCATGAGCATGGATAGCTACGACGACAGGACGCCACCGGAAGAGCCCGCCGCCGCCGGGCCCTTCGCCCCGTCCGAGGACGGCGGCGAGGGAGTCGACACTACGGGCGAGGCGGACGTTCCCCCGGACGTGCCCACCGAGCCGCCCGCGGAGGGGCCTGAGCCGTGGCGGCCGCCCGCTCCCGGTGAGTCGGTGGCCTCCGAGACCCCGCCTGCATCCGCACCCGGGCAGCCCCCGGTGCCCGAGGTGCCGGCGCCTCCGGCGGCGACGCCTTCGGCGACCCCCTCGGCCACGCCCACGGCGCCCGCCGGCGGTCAGGGGCAGCAACCGGGGGCCGGCGAGCCACAGTACACCTACCGCGCGCCCTCCGCCGGGGGCGGCCAGACGCCCTCCTCGCCCTGGGCGTACCAGCCCGTGCCTCCGGCACCGCCCCGCCGCGGCATGAGCGGCTGTGTCATCGCCATCCTGGTGTTTCTCGGCCTGCTGATCGTCGGCGGCCTGGGGGCCTCGCTGGTGGTGGGCATGCTCGGCGGGGGCTCCGGTGGCGGGCTCAGTGGCCGCGGGGAGAAGGTGGGCGTCATCAGTCTCAGCGGGGTCATCCAGACCGGTGGCGAGCCCACCCTGTTTGGCACCACGCCCTCGGGGGCGCGCGCCGTGGTCGAGCAGCTTCGCCAGGCCGCCGAGGACTCCTCGGTCAAGGCGGTCGTACTGCAGATCAACAGCCCCGGTGGGAGCGCCGCGGCCTCCCAGGCCATCTACCAGGAGGTGCTCAAGCTCCGTGATGAGGCCAAGAAGCCCGTGGTGGTCTCCATGGGCGATGTGTGTGCCTCCGGGGGCTACTACGTGGCCTCGGCGGCCACCACGATCATGTCGCTGCCCGCCACCATGACGGGTTCTATCGGGGTGATCATGGAGAGCATCAACTGGTCCGGCCTGGCGGAGAAGTACGGCGTCAAGGGGGAGACGATCACCTCCGGCAAGTACAAGGACATCATGAGCCCCTTTCGGACCATGCGGGAGGACGAGCGGCAGATCATGCAGGAGATGGTCAACGAGGTCTACGGGCAGTTCGTGGACGATGTCTCCAAGGCCCGGAAGATGAACAAGGACAAGCTGCGGAAGCTGGCCGACGGGCGTGTCTACACCGGCAGTCAGGCCAAGAAGGTGGGGCTGGTGGACGAGCTGGGGAGCTTCCACGATGCCGTCAAACTGGCGGGCAAGAAGGGCGGGATCGTGGGCGAGCCGACTGTGCATGAGTTCAGCAAGCCCCGGGGTCTCTACGGCTGGCTGGGGGAGATGGGCAACATGCACCCGCGCCTGCCCTCCCAACGGGTGACCGATCTTCTGCCGACGACCTATGGGCTGGGCCCCGGACTATGGATGATCCTGCAGGGGAACCAGGCGACGGCGGCGAACTAGAGGCGCGGCCGAGAGCCCCGTCTTGCCCGGGAAAGTCATTTTGCGGGCGTCCGCTCCCGGCAAGAGCAGCTCGAGGGATCTCCTGCCGTTCGGCGAGGTTCTTCGCTATCTCGCTGCGCGAGATTGACGCTCAGAATGACAGGAGCCGGAGCAGCCGGACTTCTCGGCCGGACTTCTGGGGGGCTGGCCGCAAGCCATCTGGCCGCGCGGCGTCGGTGGCCCGGTGGCAAAGCGGGCCTCGTGCTTTCGGGGTGAAGGTCGCGGCGCAGCGGGCGGCGAACCCACTTTGCCCCGATGGGGGAGTATCCCGGTCTCCGGCCGTTTCCGCGGGCCCTGCAGGCCGGCGGCGGCTCGATGGCTTTCGGCGGTCTGTTTTCTCGTCAGCAGTGCCGGACGGAGGGTCTCTGTCCCACATCGGAGCGCGGACGTCCATATTGGCCTTTTGGGGATGCTATCCAGAGTGAAGCGTTAGTCTTTCTGCGGCTGAAATTGTGGGGGCCTGAGGGGCTCTGGCACGGGATGTGCAGATGGTGGGGTGAGGCGGTACCGCGGGGCAGCGCGTACCATCGCATCACCTGTCACACTCCCCCCACAGCCTATCCGATACCAGCATCCACACCAACGCACAGAGCCATGGCTGCCCCGCGGGCCGCTCGCAAGGGCAGCCCGTCTGCTGTCGGGACCCTGCGGGGTCCCCCGGATACGACAGACACAGAGATCGCTTGCCGACTGTCTCTGACAAGCCGACACTCCCGACCGAGCTCATCATCCGAACGGCGTCCGCGTGGCCCAGTCTCCCTATGCCACCCGCGCGGACGCATGGGAACAAGAAAGTGGCCTCCACAGTTCTGCTCGTCGATGGTCACAGCCTGATCCACCGGGCTTTCAATGCCGTCCGCCCACTCACCACGAGTTCGGGGCAGCCCACGAACGCGGCCTACGGCTTCGTCCAGATGCTCTTGCTGCTTGTGCAGACGGAGCGCCCGGACGTGGCTATCCTCGCCCTGGATTCCCCCGGCCCCACCTTCCGCCACGACATGTACGACCAGTACAAGGCCAATCGTCCGCCCATGGACGAGGACCTCGTCGCCCAGCTCGACGTGATCCATGAGCTGGCCGAGGCCATGGGGTTTGTGCTGGTGGCGACTCCCGGCTACGAGGCAGATGACATCATCGGCACGCTTTGCCGCGTGTCGGGCGAAAGCGGCGACCGGACGCTGGTGGTCAGTGGCGACCGCGACCTTCTGCAGCTCGTGGACGAAAACACCCTCGTCCTGCGCAATTTGCGGGGCGTGACGGACATCAAGCGCTACGACGCCGCGGCGGTGCAGGAGGAGTTTGGGGTGCCGCCCTCGGCGTTCGTGGAGATGAAGGCTCTCGAGGGCGACAAGTCCGACAATATCCCGGGCGTGCCGAAGGTGGGGCCTAAGACGGCGGCGGACCTGGTGAACCGGTTCGGCACCGTCGAGAAGCTGCTGCAATCGCTGGAGCAGGTGGACAATGCCAAGCTCCGCGAGCGTCTGGCGGCGCATGTGGACGACATCCGCCTGAGCAAGCGGCTCGCCGCGATCGATAGGTTCGCACCGGTCGATACGGGTCTGCTGGCCCGACGCTGGGAGGGCCTGGACGGCTCCCGGCTCCGGGGCCTGTTGTCCTCGCTGGAGTTCGCCAGCCTGCTGGAGCGGTTGCCGCCGGAAGTCGCGCAGGACACCACGTTTGCCCTGGCTCAGACCGCCGAAGAGGTGCTGGAGGTCTGCGGTCTTGCGCGACAGGCAGGTGAAGTGGGCATCGCGACGGCTTTCGGACCGGACGGCCCGACGGGGATCGCTCTGGCCGCTTCCGAGACCTCGGCGTGCTTTGTCCCCGTGCCGCCAAG